>JBFJPA010000138.1:0-9730 GCA_041617355.1 Longimicrobiales bacterium | reverse complement strand
TCCTTGGGGACCTCCCCGCCGTAGGCCTCCGTCACGCGCTCGGCCATGCCCAGCAGGCTCTTCGTCTTGTTGCGGAAGAAGCCCGTCGAACGAATCAGATCCTCGAGCTCCTCCGTCCGTGCGTTCGCGAGATCCGCGGGCTCGGGATAGCGTGCGAACAGGGCTGGGGTCACCTGGTTCACACGCTCATCCGTACACTGTGCGGAAAGGATCGTGGCCGCGAGCAGCTCGTAGGGGTTGCGATGGTCCAGCGAGCACTTCGCGTCGGGGTATTCCGCATGGAGTCGGGCGATGATCTCGGCGGTGCGCTCGCGCCGCGCTGCCTGGCTCTCGCGTCCCCGCCGCACGCGGGTGCGGGCCGGCTCCTTCGTCTTGCCGGACTTCTTCTTCCCTGCCATTCCCTCAATCCGGGCAGATGCCGAGCGGCACCCAATCGAGGGCCGACGGCGGCATGGCGTGCGCCGAGGCCGGTGGTGTACCGGGCCGGCTGGACTGGAGCTTCCCCACTGCGCCGGGGCGTGTGTGTGCGTACCAGAAGATGCGCGAAGCGAGCTTGAGCACCTCCGCGGCTGTCGTCAACGCGAGCAGCCGATCGAGCTCGCCGCCGGGCAGCACGTTCGCGAAGTCGCGACCCTCGTCGCGTGCCTGGACATCACCCCAGTGGCCGGGCGGCGGCACGGGCAATGGCACGGCAATGTCGATGGCGCCGAGTCCCGGCCGCCCTGGCCGCAGCCCCGTGCACAGGACGATGTCCAGGCGGGTGGGCGGTCGGTCCGACCCGGCGAGCACCGTCCAATGGAATCCATCGACGGACTCCGGCGGCGAATCCATCGCGCCCGGCGCCCAGACTCGGTTGCGGGGCAGCTGCAGGTAGCCGGCGGCGGCGGGGGCCGCGAAGCTCCACGATCCGAGCGCAGGCTGTGCCAGGAGCGTGTCGAGAAGTTCGTCATCGATCGTGAACAGCCGGCGGCCTGCCGCGTGGAAGTGATACGCCTGGAAGGCGAGCGCGCCGTAGTGCAGCACGGCATCCGGCGCGGCGGTGGCGTCCTCCTCGCTCGGCGGCCGCAGCGCACGCAGCAGTCGGCCGACGGAGCCCAGCATCACGAACGCGCCGGGTGAGAGCGCGGCGTCTGGACGTGTTTCGAGATCGGCCCGGATGGCCGGGACGTGTTCGGCGTCGAACGCCATGTCCTCGAACACGATTTCGTAGGGCGTGCGGCCGGGCGGCGCGGGCGCGACAGTCATGGACGGATCGTAGGTCAAGACGCGCCGTCGTGCCAGCGCACGGTCTCGGCCTCGACCTCGGCCTCGACAATGCGGCGTGCCTCGCCTTTCCATGCCGCTGCGATCCTCTCGAGCAGGCGGCGGCGGCGCACGGCGACGACGTGAACGGGTGGCGCGTCGTCGGGGAGTCCGTCCACGACTTCGAGGAACGAGACGTCGCCCCGATCCGGCGGAAGCGTGATCCGATAGGTGCGATCGTCGAGGTCGAACTCGATCCGGTCACCATCGCGCACGTCGCGCTCGCAGTAGAGCTCATCCTCGACGCGATACCAGCCGTCGCCGAGATCTTCGCCGGCGCGATAGTAGGAGGGATCGAAGGGTTCGCCCTCGCGTCGCTTGAAGCCTTCGTCGACGGCGTAGTCCATGTCGACGAGCGCCTCGTCGGCCGCGAGCGACTCGAGGTGGTGCTGCAGCTCGTGAGTGAGCGTTTCCCAGATTTCGCCTTCCCAGTCGAAGTCCTGGTCGAGGCGCGACAGTCGATCGAACGACCCGTAGTACAGCACGACGAAGGAGCGGATCGTATCGGGTCCGCCGAAATCGGACGGATACGACTCGGTGAGACACTCCCCCAGCGTATAGATATCGGGGAGCGAGGGGTGCGCGCGTGCCTTGCGCTCGAGCACGAGGCCGTCCACGCCGGTCTTGAAGTGGTCGGGGATCCGTTCCCAGTCCTCGCGTGCCAGGCGCTCGAAGTCCTCGTATCGCAACCGTCTGTCCCACGTTCGCGGATCGGTCCGGCGGACGCGCTTGCGTGTGTCCGCGGCGGCCGCGAATAATACCCTTGGTGCAGCACCGGTCGCCACGCGACCGTCCCACCGGCGGAGCCGGACGCGCCGTGCGCCCGCCCCGCGCCGCCGCCCTCATTCCGCAGCAGGAGGTGCCCCATGGGTCAGCCCGTCGTCCACTGGGAGATCACCGCCCGGGATCCCGGACGTCTCGAGCAGTTCTACCGCGAGATGTTCGACTGGTCGGTCGGTCGAGACGCTCCCATCCGTCACCGCCCCGTCGACACCGGCACGGAGGTCGGCATCAAGGGCGGTATCGCACAGACGGATGGCTCGTGGCCCAGTGGCGCGCTGTTCTACGTGCAGGTCGACGATGTCCGCTCTTCCCTCGCCAAGGCCGAGCAACTCGGCGCCTCGACGCTCGTTCCCCCGGTTGAAACCGACGATGGCACGATCGGCATCTTTCGGGATCCGCAGGGAGTCGTCGTCGGCGTGGTGCAGAAGAGCGGCCAGGCGTAGGATCACGGGGCCGCCCCCGCGCGGGGCGGCCCCTCTCTAGCCGCCAGGTCCATGCGCAAAGGTCCGAGCATCCGTCGCACCGCCGCGTTCGCGCGCCTCAGGATCCGCAGGCCGACGGCTTCCTCCATTCGATGACGCTCCAGCCCGTGCGGTTTGACCGGGTGCCCGCACGGTACCGGGCTCCCGGCACCGATCGCTCAGGGAATTGACGGAAGCGTCTCGCCCTCGGGCGGCTCCTCGCGGTCAACCTCGGCCCGAGTCCGCTTCACCATCCAGTTGTTCAGCAGGACGAAGAGGAGAATCGCGATGATGAACTGGGCGGACATGTTCGCGATGCCGTAGGGCGCCCAGAGCGGCTCCGCTCGGACGGCCCAGAACCACCACACGATCAGGACGACCGCCTCGACCACGACCAGGCGAATCGCCCAGTCCCACCACGCGCCGATGCGGATGTCGGCGTGCTCCGTATTGATGAGGGTCTCCCGGAACTTCGTCACGCCGTATTTCAAGACGGCCAGGGCGAAGAACAGGCCGGACACCATCAGGGCGACGCCCCACACGAAATCCTGATTCGCGAAGAAGTCCGCGTTGATCGCCGACGGGATGCCGGCCGCGAAGCCGATCACCGCGACCATCGTCAGGGCCCGCGACCGCACCATGCCACCGTCCTGCAGCACGCGCGTCGTCAATTCGATCATCGAGATCAGGCTGGTCCACGCGGCGAAGAAGAGCGCCACGAAGAACAGGATCATGAAGAAGTAACCCGCGGGCATGCGCGCGAAGAGCTGCGGCACCCAAATGAAGGTGAGGCCCTCGTTGCCGGCACCCGTGATGGTCTGGCGGATCAGGTCGGGGGTCAGCGCCTGTCCGGCCGTCACGGCCTCCTGCAGCGCGGGATAGGCCGCGAGCGCGGTCGGGTCCGCGGCCAGGCTCGTCGCCAGCTGCGGCACCACGGAGAACACTGTGCACAACACCATGATCCCCGCCAACAAGGAGACGGTGTTGTTGCCGAAGCCGAGCATGAACGCGTTCAGCGCCGTGTCCTCGCGACGGCGCAGATAGATCGCGTACGTCAGGATCAGGCCCCAGCCCGCACCGGTATCCCACGCATTCTGCGTGAGGGCCTCGAGCCAGATGCGCGGTTCCGCGAGATCGCCCCAGCGCGGCGTGAACAGGAAGTTCAGGCCGTCCACCGCGTTGGGCAGCGTGAGTGCCCGGATCGCCAGGATCACGACCAGGATGAACAGGCTCGGGATCAGGATCTTCGTGGCGGCCTCGATGCCCTTCACGCCCCTGGCCACGACGGCCACGCCGACGCCGAACGCGGCGGCCTGGAACAGAATGACGGACGGTGACCACGCGAAACTGGACCAGAGCGCGCCCGGCGCACCGCGTCCCAGCTCACCCATGATGGCGGCGAGCGAGTAACGGATGGTCCAGCCCGCGACCACCGCGTAGTAGAACATGATGGCGATGGCCGTCCACGCGACCCATGCGCCCATCCACGCGTACTTGCGGCCCATGATGCGGATGAACGAACCGACCGAGCCGTAGCGCGTGTTTTTACCGATCGCGAACTCGACGAGGATGAGCGGCACCGACCAGAGCAGCAGGAAGACGACCCACGCGACGAGAAACGAACCGCCACCGTTGTTGGCCGCGATGCGAGGGAATCGCCAGATGTTGCCCGTCCCGACGGCCATGCCGAGCATGGCCACGAACATGCCCCACCGGCTCGTGAAGGTCGCCGCGCCAGCGCTCACGCCGACTCCTTTCGTTTTGGGGCTGGGGCTTGGGCTGGGGCTGGGGCTGGGGAACGGACTCCCGGCCCTGGCTCTCGCCCTGGCCGCGGCCTGTCAGCCGAATCTTTGCTTCACGTAATCGACGATGAACTGCACGCCCACGCGTTCCTGCCGTAGCGAGTCGCGGTCGCGCACCGTGACCGTGTCGTCTTCGCCGGTCTGTCCATCGATCGTGATGCAGAACGGCGTGCCGGCCTCGTCCTGGCGCCGGTAGCGACGGCCGATCGAGCCGCCCTCGTCGTAGAAGCTGTTGATGCCAGCGCTTCGAAATGCGGCGTGCACGGCCTGCGCCTTCTCCGGCATGCCATCCTTGCTGACGAGCGGGAAGATCGCGGCTTTGATGGGTGCGAGGCGCGGGTGCAGCGCGAGAACCGTGCGGGCTTCGCCCTCGACCTCTTCCTCGCGGTAGGCATCGGCAAGGGCGACGAGCATGAGCCGGCCGACGCCGGCCGCGGTCTCGATCACGTACGGGATGTAGCGCTTGTCGCGATCGGTCGGGTCCACGTATTCGAGTCGCTTGCCCGAGTATTCCTGGTGACGCTGCAGATCGAAGTCCGTGCGATTGTGAATGCCTTCGAATTCCTGCCAGCCGAACGGGAACTCGTACTGCAAATCGATCGCCTTTTTCGCGTAGTGGGCCAGTTCGTCCGGTCCGTGCTCGGACATGCGGACCTTCGCAGGCGTGATGCCGAGTGCGTGAATCCACTGCAGCCGCTGGTCCTTCCAGTAGTCGAACCACTCGTCGTCCGTGCCTGGCTCGACGAAGAACTGCATTTCCATCTGCTCGAACTCGCGCGTCCGGAAGATGAAGTTGCCGGGAGTGATCTCGTTGCGGAACGCCTTGCCGACCTGGGCAATGCCGAACGGGACGCGCTGCCGGCTCCCTCCGAGGACGTTGTGGAAGTTGATGTAGCTGCCCTGTGCCGTCTCCGGACGCAGGTAGACGACCGCGGCTGCTTCCTCGACCGGTCCCATGAACGTCTTGAACATCAGATTGAAGTTGCGCGGTTCGGTCAGATTGCAGTCCGTGTGCTCGCCCGGATGTTTGGACGGCTTGCGCGGACACTGCGCGCCATCGATCTGGTCGGCGCGGAAGCGGGCCTTGCAGGTCCGGCAGTCGATGAGCGGGTCCGTGAACCCGGCCACGTGGCCGCTTGCCTCCCAGACCCGGGGGTGCATGAGGATGGCGGCGTCGAGGCCCTCGATATCGTCGCGCATGTGGACCATCGCGCGCCACCAGGCCTCCTTGACGTTCCGCTGCAGCTCGACGCCGAGCGGACCGTAGTCCCAGACGGAGCCGGTCCCGCCGTAGATCTCCGACGACTGGAAGATGTAACCCCGCCGTTTGCACAGCGAGACGAGCTTGTCCATCGCTTCGCCCGGCTTCGACATGGCTCCGGATCCACAGTCTTTGTGCTTCGAGGAGCGCGGAAACTATCGGGGCCGGACGGACGGGAAAAGGGAACGGCGGGACGGCGGGGTCGGGCTACCGGCGCCGGTGCGGCTCTTCCACGGCGGCTTCTTCGGTGCGCGAGGACTGGACCTGAAACAGACCGACACGCTGGGCGGTCGCGACGTAGCTGACCCAGAGGGCCAATACGCCGAACGCGAGAACGCCCGATGGCCCGGCGCCGACCACCGTGCAGAGAACGCCGAACACGGCCAGCATGAAGGCCACGGCCAGCATGCCGAAATCGTGCTCATTGTCGTTGACGTGGCGGTGGCGTGCGACAGCGAGGGCGGCGCCCGCACCGGTGAAGCCGACGGCGGCGAAAAGCAGGAGAATGAGCCGCAGTCCGGCGGTCATATCCGGATCCTCCAGGGGCTCGGATCGGGCACGTCGGCGCCGATCCGTTGATTCAGGCTCGGCCGATCACGGCTCATGCATATACCGCGCGGGATCTCCGAGGGTCCGGACCGCCTCCCCCACGGGGAACGTCCGCGTCCAGGTTCAGAAAATCCGCAGGTTGATGTAGCGCTGGGGTCGCTCGCGGATGTCCGCGGCGAGCGCCCCCATTTCCTTCAGGGTCTGGTGAAACTCGAAATAAAGTGTCGAGTCGTTCACCAAACGGCCCAGCGTGCCGCGACCCTCATCGATCTTGGCGAGGACGGAGTTGAACGTGCCGAGCGAACGCTCCATGCTGGTCGCCGCCGAGCCGAGCGCCCGCGCACTCGCCTCGATTTCTCCGACCGCCGCATTCACGGCCTCGCCCGTACGCGCCTCCTCGAGTCCCCGCGACGTGTTCTTGAGCGCAGTCGCCGCCAGGCGGAGCTCCTCGAACGCGGCTCGCAACTCCCGGGCCGTCGCCGGCAGCACGGCTACGGTCTGCTGCATGTCCCCGACCGCGGTCGGCGAGAGCAGGGAGTCCGCCGCAACGAGAATCCGTTGAGCCTGCTCGCTCAGGTCGGCGGCCAGAGAGGTCAGTTGTGGTGTCGTCATGCCACGGACCGTGTCGCCCCGCTCCAACCGCGTGAGCGAGCGGCCCGGCACGAGCGAGACCGAGTGCGCGCCGAAGACATCGCCTCGCACGTCGGCCCGCGTGTCGACCGGCAGGGACAATGCCTCGTTGAGCCGAACGATCGCCATGACCTGATTGTCGGGCGTGAGACCGACGGAGCGGACCGTCCCCACGGGGACGCCCATGACCTGCACCGGGTCGCCTCGCTTCAGACCCGCGCCGTCCTCGAGCATGACGGTCACCTCGAGGCCGTTCTTCCAGAACGGTGTGCCCATGAGGTAATACAGGCCCCACACCAGCGTCACGACCGCCACGATCGTGAGCAGGCCGAGGGCCGCAATGTTGCGCACACGCTTGTCCATCGCGTCGTTCCCTTACGTCGCAGCAGGTTGCAGTCGAGTTCGGCGCACGAACCGCATGACGACGGGGTCCGTCGAGCCGAGCATCTCCGACGGCGTTCCGCACGCGCGGATCTTGCCATCGTACAGCAGGGCGATTCGGTCGCCGACCTCGAAGGCCGTGTCGAGGTCGTGCGTCACGACAATGCTGGTCACGCCCAGCTTCCGACCCAGCTCGAGAATCAGCTCGTCAATGTTGTCCGCGTTGACCGGGTCCAGTCCCGTCGTGGGCTCGTCCCAGAGCAGGTACGACGGTTTGCTGGCGATGGCACGTGCGACGCCGACCCGCTTGCGCATCCCGCCGGACAGCTCGCTCGGCAGCTTGTCGAGGACCGAGATGTCCATGTTGACGCGCTCGAGCAGATCCGTGGCTTCCCTCCGGCACTCCGGCGGCGAGCGCGTGCCACGGTCGTCAGTCTGTGCGAGATAGAGATTCTCCGCCACGGTCAACGAATCGAACAGGGCCGCGTTCTGGAAGACGTAGCCGAGACGACGCCGCAGCTCGCGAAGCTCTTCTTCGCTGGCGTTGGCGACCGACACGTCATCCACGATCACATCACCCTCGTCGGGCCGGAGCAACCCGATGGCGTGCTTGAGCAGCACGCTCTTCCCGCTGCCGGACGGCCCGAGCAGCGCAAGGGTTTCACCCTCTTCGACGACCAGGTCCACACCGTTCAGAACGCGGAGCGAGTCGAACGACTTGTGGACGTTCCGGAATTCGATCATGAGCCTGTCCGCTTCGCCGGTCCTAGAACCATTTGAGCATCGGAGCCAGCGACACATCGATGATCATCAGCGCCAGCGTCGTCGTCACCACCGACGCCGTCGTGGTCCGCCCGACTCCCTCGGCGCCACCCCGTCCCTGCAGCCCGATGAAACAGGCAATGAAGGCGATGGCGAGGCCGAAGCACGAGCCCTTGATCAAGGAGAAGATGAGGGCCCACGGCCGGAAGTAGAACCGCATGCCGTACACCACATCGGCGGAGGTGAGCCCGTCGACGGCGACGAGGCCGATGCCCCAGCCTGCCGCGATGCCCATGGCGTCGGCCAGCACGACGAGGGGCGGAAACACGATGACGGCGGCGACCACGCGCGGCACGACCAGGAAGAGGACCGGGTCACGGCCCATCGCATAGAGCGCGTCGATCTGCTCCGTCACCTTCATCGAGGCCAGCTCGGCGGCAATGGCGGCGCCGACGCGAGCCATCATGACGATCGCGGTGAGCAGCGGCCCCAGCTCGGTGATCACGCTGGCCGCGAGCACGCTGCCGATTACCCAGAGCGGAAGCCCGCCGGCGAACTGGGCGCCGGTCTGTTGCGATGTCACGGCGCCGCCGAGAAACGCCATCACGAGGACCAGCGGCAACGACTTGATGCCCATGACGTACGCCTGCTGCAGCGCCGCGTTGAAGTACCGGCCCGGGCGGGGCAGCGCTTTCAGCACCTGCCAGCCCATGACCGTGGCCTCGCCCACGCGATACAGCGCGTCGCCGATTGGCGCGAACACGAACGTCCCCGTCTGTCCCTGTGCCACGATCCTCCCGTGTTCGGTCCCCGGCCGGCGGCATGACCCTACGATCGAACGCCCCGGGACGCGCCGCGGTTCCGTTGCCCGGCCAAAGCCAAACAACCGTGTAAAGTACTCCGGTCCCGGGACCCTCGGAACCCCTCGATTGGGGGGCGGCCGGCGGCCGAAGGGCTCGCGCTTTCAAGGGGACGGGCGGGCGTGTCGAAATTTCACGAGGTGGAGTGCCCGCGCGCGAGCGTGCGTGCCGGCGGTCCGGCGGCGGCGGGCCGGTCATACGACAGACGAACACGAGACGGCATGGCGCTATCGATCCGATCGAAGGTCAACCTCGGGATGTTCGCGGGCATCGGCGTCCTGCTGGTGGTCTTCGGGCTGACGTGGCGTAGCCTGACCGATCTGATCGAGAACCGGCGTGACGTGGCCGCATCGCAGGCCGTCGTGTTCCAGGTCGGCGGAGCCATGTCGCTCGGCAAGGACATCGAGGCGGGCGGACGCGGGTTCGTGATCACCGGTGACGCCCGGTTTCTGGCGCCGCTCGAAGTGGCGCGCGGCCGGCTGGGCCCGGCACTCGACGCGCTCCGCCAGGCGACAATCGCCACGGGTCGGCACCAGCCGCTGGCCGATACGCTCGCGATCCAACTGCGGGCGCGTCTGCACTTTCAGGACAGCCTTGTCGCCGCGATGCGTGAAGGAGGCTTCGCCGCGGCGTCGTCGCTGGTCGCGTCGGGGCGGGGCCGCGACATCATGGACAGCGCGCGCCGTACGGCCGACGAGCTGGTCCGCCGCGAGACCGCGTTCGCCACGAGCCTCGAGCGGACCGCCGAGGCGCAGGCGGCCCGGGCGCTGCGAATCGCACTCCTGGCTGCGGGCCTGGGCCTCGTCTTCGGTCTCGTCACCCTGCTCGGCTTCAATCGGCAGCTCAGCGTGCGCCAGGCGGCCGAACGCCGCTTGGCGCACATGATGACCTGGATGTCGTCCGTCATGGAGATCCAGCAGGCCGTCGCGACGGCCGGCT
>JBFJPA010000137.1:0-9735 GCA_041617355.1 Longimicrobiales bacterium | reverse complement strand
CGGCGCCGCTCATTGCAGGCCGAGCCGAATCAGGTCGAAGACCTCGTCCACCAGCGCGAGGGCATCCGGATCGTGCTCGACGGCACGTTCGAGACGGGCGCGCAGCTCGAGTGCCCGCCGCAGCGCGGCCTGCCCCGTGTACATCAGGTTCTGGATGTCCTCCGCCGGGCCCACCTCGACGACGTCATCGCCGACCGGCGGCGCCGAAGCGGGGATGGGCTCCGAGGGCACTTCGTCGCTCAGGGGTGCGACACGCGGATCGTCATCGGTACCGTAACGCTCGAGCAGTTCCTGGCGGTAGGTGCGCAGCCGACTCAGCGCCGGCGTGTGAGGCGGATCCTCACCCCGCGCAAGGGGCTCTGCCGAAGCTTCCAGCACGACGCGCGCGCACCGGAAGACGTCGAGCCACTCGTCCTTGATGCCGACATTCATGCGGCCGATGATCCGGCTCACGTCTTCGACCGCATGCAACGTTTCGGCGACGATGGGCAGCTCGTCCAGCCGGGCCGCTCCGAGCAGCACCCGCTGACGGCGCAGGACGGCCTTCATGGGCTCGCGGTCCATGGGGTCCTCAACGAGCTTCGCCAGACTTTCGCCGAGAACTGTGACGATCCCATCGATCTCGCTGGCCGCGAAGGACAGGAACGCTTCGTCGTCCAACTCGCCGGGCCCCTGCCCTTCGCTCGCCATAGCGCCGGCGCCGGGCGTCCAGGGCTGGACGCCGAGCGCCTTCCAGCGCTCGATGGCCGCGTCGGCCCGGCGCTCGAGCGCGTCGTGCGGCTCCGATCGAGAGAGGATGACGTCCAGGTCGCCGACGGTCAGCTCGGTCCGCTCACGCACATCGCTGGACCACGTGATGTCGGACTCGGTCAAGGCGTGGAACGCGCCTTCCAGGGCACACGCCACTCGAAAGGCGGCCGACTCGCCCGCGAGCTGCGCCACGCCGCGCAGACCACGTAGGCTCGGCAGCACGTCGTGCGCCGAGGTCATCGCGTCGTCGGTGCGTACGCGTGCGGCGACGGCGTCGAGATACGCGCGCGCCTCCGTCGCGAAGTAATCGTGCAGCGTCGTCGAAGTCAGGCGACGCCTCCTTTCGAGCGCGCGCGTAGCAACAGCTCCTTCATTTCACGCACGGCCCGTTCCAGGCCCGCGAACAATGCGTGGCTGACCACACTGTGTCCGATATTGAGTTCCTCGATGGCTTCGATCGCGGCGATCGGCGCCACGTTCTCGTAGGTCAGGCCGTGGCCGGCATGGATACCGAGTCCGCGCGCGAGGGCGTGTGCGGCCGCGCGACGGATCCGGGTTCGTTCCGCTTCGAGCGCCGCACTGCCCGCAGGCGCGTGGCGCTGCTTCCAGCGTTCCGCCCAGCCGCCTGTATGAAGCTCGATGGCGGCGGCGCCGGTCGAGGCGGCCGCATCGACGGCGTCGGCCTCTGGATCGATGAACAACGATGTCCGAATCCCGGCGCCGCGGAGAGTTTCGACGGCTTCTTTCACTCGCTTGAGCCGGGCCGGCTCGCCCAGCGCGAGTCCGCCCTCGGTCGTGATCTCCTCACGGCGTTCCGGGACGAGGGTCACGCACATGGGGTGCAGCGACCGCGCGATCTCGAGCATGGCGGGCTCCGCGGCGATCTCGAGGTTCACGCCCGTGCGCACGGTCTGCATCAGCAGGTGCAGGTCGCGGTCCTGGATGTGCCGCCGATCCTCACGCAGGTGGACCGTGATGCCGTCGGCGCCGCCCAGCTCGGCCAGCACGGCGGCGCGGACGGGATCCGGCTCGTCGGTCCTGCGGGCCTGACGGACGGTGGCCACGTGGTCGATGTTGATGTGCAGCCGTATCACGTCGTCGCGAGCAGCGTTTCAATGACCGTGGCGCGTTCCTCGTCGAGCCCCGCGGCCCGGGCGATACGCAGCGTTTCCAAAGCCAGCGCGCAATATAGCGCCCGGTCCTCACCCGACAATCGCGCCAGATGCAGCCGCACCGTGTCGGCATCGCCGCGCGCGACCGGGCCGGTGAGAGCGCCTGCGACGCCGAGGTGATCCAGGTTGTCCACGGTGGCGCGCACGAGTGGCAGCAATGCTCGGGACGCGTCCGCCTCGGTGACGCCGACGCCCTCGAGCAGCCGCACGGCGTTTGCAAACAGTGCGACCAGGTGATTCGATGCGGTCACGGCCGCCGCGTGGTAGAGAGGCCGCAAGGTCGGCGGAATGACCAGGCTGTGACCGTCGAGCGCTTCGACCAGACGCATCGCCGCCCGCAGCGCCGCTGGCTCGCCCGCGACGGCCCACGACGCGCCGTACATGCGGTCACTCGCCTGCCACGGGTCGGCAACTGTCATAAGCGGATGCAACGAGCCGATGCTGTAGCCGGCCCCATGCAACGGCGCCAGCACGTCGGTCGACAGAACGCCCGCCAGGTGCAGGGCTGCGCAGCCAGGCGGAGCCGGGCCGACTTGCGACAACGTCCAGGCAACCTCGGCCACGACCCGGTCAGGAACCGCGAGGATGACCACACCGGTCCCGGGCGGCAGCGGCATGGGCCCCATGCGATACTCGGCCGGCGCGGCGCTCGCGTCGTTCGGGTCAGGGGCGTCGAAGAGCGGGTGCGGCGGCGGCTCCAGCGAGCGACCCATGAAGAGCAAGTGGTCGACGGCCCGAGCCCGGCTCAGGGCGCCGCCGAGGGCGAGCCCCATCCGACCGGGCCCGATGATGACCAGCGCCTCGCTCACGCCGCGTCCGTGACGATCACGCCCTCTCGCTGGCGCAGCCGACCCAGCGTCGGCACGGGCAACCGCACGAGGAAATCGATGGTCGCGCCGTTCTCCATGCGCCCCAGCACCTCGCCCTCCCGATAGATGGTGGCGAGGGCTTCGCCGTCGGAGAGCGGGATCGCCACCCGCACCTCGGGCTTGCGGGCCCTGACCTCGGCACGCAGCAACGACAGGAGTTCCTCGAGCCCGCCCTCCTCGACGGCCGAAACGAAGACCGTCTGGACGTCCCACAGGGATCGCACCCGCCCACGCAGCGCTTGCTCCTCGCCATGCGTGAGACGGTCCCGCTTGTTGAACACCAGGACCGTGCGCCGACCGGTCAGGCCGAGCTCCTCGAGGACCTCTTCGACCGCGCCCTTCTGCTCCAGCCAGCTCGGGGTCGACGCGTCGATCACGTGCAGGATCACGTCCGCTTCGACGGCCTCTTCCAGCGTCGCTCGAAACGATGCGACCAGATTGTGCGGCAGCCGGCGAATGAACCCGACGGTGTCGGTGACGAGCACGCGACCGACGGGGCCGAGATCGACCGCACGCGTCGCCGGATCCAGCGTCGCGAACAACCGGTCCTCGATGAAGACGTCGGCGCCGGACAGTGCGCGCAGGATTGACGACTTGCCGGCATTCGTGTAGCCGACGAGCGCCGCGCGCAGTTCGTCACCACGGCCTTTCCGCTGCGTGGCCCGCTGCCGCGCCACGATCTGCAGCTTTCCCTGCAGATCCTGGATGCGCCTGCCGATGAGGCGCCGGTCGGTCTCGAGCTGGGTCTCGCCGGGTCCCCGGAAGCCGATGCCGCCGCGGATGCGTGAGAGGTGCGTCCACATACGCTTCAGCCGCGGCAGCATGTACTGCAGCTGGGCCAGCTCGACTTGCATCTTCGCTTCCGCCGTGCGCGCGCGGGTCGCGAAGATGTCGAGGATCAGCTCGGTCCGATCCATGATGCGCGTGCCGAGCGCGTCCTCGAGATTCTTCCCCTGTGCCGGTGAAAGATCTTCGTCGAAAATGACCAGATCGGCGTCGTGCTTGCGCGCCAGTTCGCGCAGCTCGCCGACCTTGCCTTCTCCAATGTAGAATTTCGGATGGGGCGCTTCGAGTCGTTGACGGAGTGTGGCCAGAGGCGCGGCGCCCGCGGTGTCCGTCAGGCGGCCGAGCTCTTCCAGGTGTTCGTCCGCTTCGGCCTGCGGCGTGTCACGCGGTGGCGCAGAGACCAGGATGACACGCTCCTGGGGCGGTCGGGTCGAGATCAACCGGTCGATGGGGTATTCCTCCCGTCCGTGAATGGTCGCGGAGCGCTCCGCTAACGAATCGCGTCGAACGAAACTTTACCGGTGCGACGGAACGGCACCACGCGCGAGATCGGCTGCCGCACGTCGACGCTGCCGCGGATCCGATAATCGACGGCGCCCCGATCGAGCAGCGCAACCGCCAGACCGGCGAGATTGCCGAAGCGGAACTCGACCGGCACTTCCACGCGCGTGCTGTCCCTCGCGGCGACGGCAATGGGGCCGTCGAAACTTCCTTCCGCCAGGCGGACCCAGCCGGACCGGGCGGTCGTATCGCTCGTGATCTCCAGGTCGTACGTCAACGCCCGCGTCTCGAGGCCGTATCCATTCGGATTCCAGACGCGGAACTGCGCGTACAACAGGCCACCCTGAAAGCCGACCGAGCCCACACGCACCCCTTCGAGCGTGATTTCGGGCTCCTGGAACCGGCCGAGGCAGCCGGTCAGACCGAGGCTGGCGATGAACAGCCCCGCCGCCGCAGCCCGTGACATCGACGTGATACCCATGGAACTCCGGTCCGATTCTTTGCGCACGGGCCCTGCCGCTGGCCCTGCCAGTCTGGCTAACGTACCGGTTCCGCGCCGCCGACGTTCCCCGGCGTGTCGGGACGCGCCGCATCCGCGCGTCGCTGCGCCCACCAGGCCAAGCGTTCGGCAATCTTCTTCTCGAACCCATGGTCGCCCGCCGCGTAGAACGCCCGGCCTCGCAGGGCGTCCGGCAAATACTCCTGCGCGGCGTATGCGTCCGCTTCGTCGTGCGGATACCGGTACCCCGCCCCGTAACCGAGCTGCTTCATCAGCGTGGTCGGCGCGTTCCGAATGTGGAGCGGTACGGGCTCGGCGGGAGTCTCCCGCGCGGCCTCGAACGCCGCGCCGAGGGCACGCATGGACGCGTTCGACTTGGGGGCCGTGGCCAGGTAGATCACCATTTCGGCGAATGGCAGAAACCCTTCGGGCGGTCCGAGCACATGGAAGGCGTCTCGCGCCGCGACCGTCAACATCAACGCCTGCGGGTCGGCGAGCCCCACATCTTCGGCAGCCATCGCGAGCGCGCGGCGGAACAGGATCATCGGATCGCCGCCGCCGTCGATGAACCGAGCAGCCCAGTACAGTGCTGCGTCAGGGTCGCTGCCACGCAGCGATTTGTGAAACGCCGACAGCAGGTTGTAGTGTGCCTCGCCTCCCTTGTCGGAATGGGCGAAACGCAGCTGGAGCGCATCGCGCGCTCGCGCCACGTCGATCCGCGCGTCTTCACCCGCCAACGAGGCTGCGGCTTCCAGCGCATTCAACGCGCGCCTGGCATCGCCGTCGGCGCGTGCGGCGAGAAAGTCCAGCGCGTCGGCATCGGCGGTGATCTGGCGCAGGCCGCGCTCGGGGTCGGCGAGCGCGCGCTCCAGCAATTCGCGCAGATCCGCCGGGTCGAGTGGGTTCAAGACGAACACGCGTGAACGACTGAGCAGCGCGCCAATCACCTCGAACGACGGGTTCTCCGTGGTCGCCCCGATCAAGGTGATCGTACCGGCTTCGACGTGTGGCAAGAACGCGTCCTGCTGCGCCTTGTTGAAGCGGTGAATCTCGTCACAGAAGAGAATGGTTCGGCGGCCGACCGCCTCCCGTCGCGCCGCCGCCTCCTTGATGATCTCGCGGACACGGGGCACGCCTTCCATCACCGCGCTGAACGGAATGAAAGCAGCCTGTGTGTAGTGCGCGATGACGCGGGCGATCGTCGTCTTGCCGCTGCCGGGCGGACCCCAGAGGATCAGGCTACCGAGCGCGTCGCGTTCGATGAGCTGACGCAACGGACGGCCCGGCCCGAGCAGGTGGCCTTGGCCGACCAGCTCATCGAGCGTGCGTGGCCGCATGCGCGCTGCCAGCGGCGCGTCGGCCTCGACGGCGAACGCGTCCGTCGGCTTCGGCGGCTCGTCCGCCCCGAACAGGTCCGACTGTTTCACGCGCCTCCCACGGCCCAACGGGCGAACAGGAAGACGACCACGCCCCCGACCACCGAGGTCGGTACGGCCCAGCCGTGCTCGCGTTGCAGTTCCGGAATCAGGTTCGACGCCGCCACGTACAACGTCACACCCGCTGCGATGGCGAGCCCGTGCGTGACCAGCGGCGCGATCAGCGGCGTCAGGACGGCGCCGACGAGCGTCGATGCCGCGAGCACGGCGACGGCGAACATCGATCGCTCCCGGCTGTTGCCACTGGCGAGCATCACGCTGGCCAGCGACACGCCAGTCGGCACCTTGTGCAGGAGGATTCCGACGGCGACCAGACCGCCGAGCTCGGCCGACACCAGGAATCCGCCGCCAATGGCGACCCCGTCAAAGAAGGAGTGCGGCAGCAGCCCGACCAGGGCCCAGATCCCGATGCCACGCGATACCATCGCATCGCGGTGGGTCTCCTCACCGTAATGGAAGTGCGGCGTGAGCGTGTGTTGCGTGATGTGCACGAGCAGATAGCCAGCGACGACGACCAACACGCCACGAGGCACTTCCATGGCCGCGGGAACCAGCTCCACCACGGCCAGCGCGAGCAGGAAGCCAGCCCCGAAGCCGGTGAACGCGGCGAGCGTGCGGCGATCGGCTAGACGTCCCCACAACACGATCGCGCCGCCAACCAGATTCGCGGCGCCGGCGACCAGCGCCCAGAGCAGCGCGCTCAGGATACCTCTCCTCCGCGCAGGATCGCGAGCAAGCGGTCGCGATCGTTGAGCGCCGGATCGTCGATGACACGCTGCAACAGCGCTTCGAGAATGCGCCCGTACTCCGGTCCGGGGGGCAACCCGAGGTCGCGCAGGTCGTTGCCGTCCACGGCGAGGTCCGTGACGGCCAGTGCGGGATGTTCGAGCAGCACCGCGTGAGCGTGCCGCCAGCGCGCGACCAGGTCGGCGGCTCCGCCGGGAACGGGGGCCGCGCGCCACAGCGCGATGCGCAGGCGAAACAGGTCTCGGACCAGCGCAGGCGGCACGTGCAGCAGCCAGCGACGCACACCTGCGCTCGGCGCATCGGGTGGGAACAGATCCGCCTGGTGTGCGACCAGGTCCACGACCCGCTCGCGATCCGCGTTCGAGCTCTTCAGCCGACGCAGGACCGCATCGGCCTTGCGGGCGGCCCAACGCTCGTGCCCCGTGGTTCGCCAACCTCCGCTCAAGTCGCGCGTCCGCGCGGCCGGAACGCCGGTCGCATGGAGCAGGGCTGCCACGCGCAACAACACGCGGTGCGGAGGAACGGTGTCGACGGCGGCGAGGGTACGGTCCCACGCATCGCGGCCCTCGATTTCGATCCCCGGCAGAGCCGCAAGCTCCGGAAAGAGTTGGGCCGCTACGCCCGACTCCTGATAGAGACGCAACGTCCGCGAAGCGACGCGCGTCTTTGCCAGGACCTTCCACAGCTCTTCCCGTACCCGCTCCGCCGACAACTCGCCCAGCATGGGCACGGCCGCCTTCAGAGCGGTCCATGTGCCGGCCTCGATGCGGAGGTCGAAATGACCCGCAAAACGAAGGGCGCGAAGCACGCGCAGAAAGTCTTCGGCGAAGCGATCGGCCGGCTGGCCGACGGTGCGGAGCAGTCGACGTTCGAGGTCCGCGATACCGCCGTGGGGATCACGCAACTCGTCGCGAACCGGCTGCCATGCAATGGCGTTGATCGTGAAATCGCGGCGGCCGAGATCTTCATCGATCGTGTCGGCAAACGCGACCACGGCGCGCCGCCCGAAGGTCTCGACATCGCGACGAAAGGTGGTCACCTCGTACAGCACGCGGTCACGTCCGATCACGCCGACGGTGCCATGCTCGATGCCGATCGGGATGGTCCTTCGAAACAGGCGCCGGACCTGTTCAGGTCGCGCATCGGTCGCGAGATCCCAATCGCCGCCGCTCACGCCGCTCAGCGTGTCGCGCACGGCGCCGCCCACGGCCCACACATCGTGACCGGCCGTGTGTAGCCGTTCGGCGATCTCGCGCAGCGCCTCGGGCGGTCGGAACTCGGGCATCGGATCGCGCCCGATCTCAACCGCAGAGAACCGCGCCACCGTTCACGTTGACGATCTCGCCCGTGATGTGACGTGCCAGCGTGCTGCAGAGAAAGATGACTGGTCCGGCGACATCGTCCGCACTCGCCACGCGACGCAGCGGGATGTTCTCTTCGATGCGTGCCCGCCCGCCATCGGCGTACGGTTTTGCCGCCATCTCTGTATCGATCCAGCCCGGTGCGACACAATTCACCGTGATGTCGCGGGCGGCCAGTTCCACCGCGATCCCCTTCACCATGGCGATGATCGCGCCCTTCGTCGCGGCGTAATCGGCATGTCCCGCTTCGCCGCGCTGACCGGCCGTCGAGCTGATGAGCACGATTCGACCGGAGTCGGCCATGACGCGTGCGGCCGCGCGCGTCGTCAGAAAAACCGAATCGAGGTTGGCGGCCAGCGTGCGCCGCCACTGGGCCTCACTCATCTGCGCGATCGGCACGTCGTCGGGCGGCCAGATCCCGGCGTTGCCCACGAAGATGTCGAGGCCATCGAACTCGGCGGCGACGCGCTCGAAGATCCTATCGACCACGCGCGCGTCGCCGAGATCGCCGCCAACCGACCACGCCCGGACCCCGTGCTCGCGCAGACGCTCGACCACCCGACCGGCGGCATCGGCACGCGTTTGGTACGTGATCGCGACGTCCGCGCCGGCCCGGGCGAGCAGTACAGCCGTCGCCTCCCCCACACCGCGCGAGGCGCCGGTTACGAGCGCGCGCTTACCCCTCAGATCGATCGTGAGCATGGCCTCACGCTCCCATCCATTTCCCGCCCAGCTCCGTCTCGTGCCGACGTTCGGCCTCGAGGAATTCGGAGATCATGGCGCGCGTACGCGAGTCGAGCCGCGACTCGAGGAGCGCCGTGTAACGCTCGATCTCGGCGCGTTCGCGCGCTCGCGCCGTGGACTCCCACTCACCGAGCGGGCACAGCGGCGGCTTCACCGCATCCAAGGCGTCGACCGGCTGACCCAGTTCGACGAGCCGGGCCGTCAGGCGAGACAGGTGATGCTGCTCATCGGCGAGAAGCCCGTTCAAGCGTTCGGCCAGCGCCGCGTCGCCTTCTTCCTCCGCAGTCACGGCCAGCGCCCGGTAGAACAGCGCCTGCGCCTTCTCGTGGGCGCGCGCCGCGGCGAGGCGGGTAATGACCTCCCTCGGCGGCGCCGGGATCACGTCGACTCCGTGAACGAATGCTCGACCAGGTCGCAGATCACGTGCCCGATGGCCAGGTGCAGTTCCTGGGCGTGCGCGCCGGACTCCGTCGGCACGACCAGCGCATGCGTCACTCGCCCGCGTAGAGCGCCTCCGCCGCGGCCCAACAGCGCGACCGTCGTGACCCCCGCCCGCTCGGCCGCTGCGGCCGCCGTGATCAGGTTCTGCGAGTCGCCGGAAGTGGAATGCAGGAAGAGCAAATCGCCCGGCCGGCCGAGCGCATCGACCTGGCGGCTGAACACGTCGTTGAATCCGAAATCGTTGGCGGCCGCCGTCAGGAGCGACGTGTCCGTCGTCAGCGCGATCGCTGGCAGTGCCGGCCGATCCCTGCGGAAGCGCACGACATACTCGGTCGCGAGGTGTTGTGCGTCCGCTGCCGAGCCGCCGTTCCCGCAGAACATCAACTTGTTGCCCGCTCGGAGCGTGCGCTCGACGAGCGCGGCCACGCG
>JBFJPA010000136.1:0-9856 GCA_041617355.1 Longimicrobiales bacterium | reverse complement strand
TCGCGGCGGGCACCGCCGGCAGTGAAGCGGTCACGCTCTGCGCACCCGCCGTGGTGCCCAGGGTCCAATTGGTCTGCGCACGCCCCGACGCGTCGGTCGCGACCGCTGCCGGACTCACGGTGCCCCCGCCAACGGGAACGACGAAGTTCACCGTCGTGCCAGCAGCCACCGGGTTGCCGAACGCATCCGTGACCTGCACAACCAGCGGCTGCGGCAGGGTTTGCCCGACCGTGTCCGTCTGAGCATTGCCACTGACGATCGCAATTGCGGCCGGACCGCCGGCCAGCGCAGTCGCGGAAAATGTCACGGTCAGGCTGGGCGAGGCGGACAGAGCGACGATCACCTGCTGGGTACCAGCGGTCGGGCCGAGTGTCCAGACCGTCTGGGCACGGCCGGAGCTGTCCGTTACCGCTCGCCGCGGGTTCGCGACACCGCCGCCGGCCGCCTCGTGGAACAACACTTCATGACCCGCGACGACCGGATTGTCGTATGCGTCAGTGAGCTGCACGACGAGCGGTAGCGGCAGCGTCCGGCCAACCGAATCGACCTGGGCGTTGCCGCTGAAGATCGCGAGGCGGGTGGGCGGTCCGGACGTTGCCCGCGCACGGAGCGGCAGCGCGGCAGTGGCGGGCCCGCCGGAGACCCATGCGCGGCCGGTGTTTTCGCCAAGCATCGGCCCCAGGCGCCACGTCGCACGGGCCAGACCGCTGGCGTCGGTCACCGTCGAATCCGGCTCGAGCAGGCCACCCCCGGACGTGGCTTCGAACCGGACGACGATCCCGGCGCCCACGGCGTTTCCGTTGATGTCCGTGACTCGCACGACCACGGGCGCCGGCAGCGCTCGTCCGACCTCGCCCGCCTGGTCGTTGCCCGACACGATCGCCATCGCTGCCGGCGGGCCGGCGAGTCCCATGGCCGTAAATCGGGCCGTCGCGCTCGTGCCGGGCAGCGAAGCGACCACGACGTTGCTGGCCGCGATCGGTCCGGTGGTTAACGACGTCCGGGCCCAGCCCGCGCTGTCCGTCTGCGCGACGGCGGGATCCACCGTGCCGCCACCGGTCTCGACGGTGAACGACACTGGCTTGTCGGCGCCGACCGCGTTCCCGAACCGATCCAGGACCCGGACGACGAGTGGCTCGGGGAGCGAAGTCGCCGCGGGAGCCGCCTGCAGATCTCCGGATACCTTCTCCAAACGGTCCGGCGGTCCCGGCATTGCACGGGCCCGGAATTGGACGGCTGGCAATCCGCCGACCGAGGCGACGACCACATTGTCTCCGCTGGCCCGACCCAGGGTCCAGCCGGTAACGGCGGCCCGGCCATCCGAACGGGTCGTCTGGCTCTGACCGGTGAGCTCGCCTCCACCCGACAGCACCGAGAACCGTACGCGGATCCCGGCCAGCGGCTGGCCCCGCTCGTCCATCACGACGACGGCGGGAAGAACACTCGCGTTGGCACCGGCCGAGCCTTCCTGAACCGTATCGGCGGCCGCGGTGAGTTGTCTGGGGAAGGAACCATCCGGCGAGATCGCCCCGCCGCCATCACGGCAGGACGAAGCCAGCATGACGAAGAGGCCCGCCATGGCAATGCGTCGGCCGAGACGCAGCCTTGCGGCCACGGCTCGAGCAAAGCCCGCATTCACGGGCGCGATCGAGAAGCACACCGACACCGGCGACCTCATTGCTCTGAGCATCTCGTTGGGAACCGAGGGCGGGCCGACTGCCTGCCCCCGCAGGACGAGGATGCCTGATCAGAGTTTCGGCATTCTCAGCAGTGAACTTTCGCGGCGGGCACGCGTGCGCAGGGACGCGTGCTGCGCGCAGCCCCGCCCGCGCGTAGGTTTGATGCCGGCTTCGACCGCCCCCGGAGACTCCACCATGGACCGCCTCATTCACGGCCTCCACCACGTGACCGCGACCGTCACGGACGCCCAGGAAGACCTCGATTTCTACGTCCGGCTGCTCGGGCTGCGTCTGGTCAAGCGGACGGTCAACTTCGACAACCACAACGTCTACCACTTCTACTACGGCAACGAGGTCGGCTCCCCCTCGACCATCATGACCACGTTCCCGTACAAGGGGTGGGGTGTGTCGATCGGGACCAAGGGGGCGGGTCAGGTCACCGTCACGTCCTTCTCCGTTCCCGCAGCGTCGCTCGACTTCTGGCGCGACCGCATCCGCGCGGCCGGCGTCCAGGCCGAAAACGCCGAACGCTTCGGCGCCGAGCTGATTCGCTTCCCCGATCCGTCCGGTCTCGACATTGAACTGATCGCGTCGCCAAAGGACGAACGGGCCCCTTGGGTCACTCCCGACGTCGGCGCCGAGGTCGCCATTCGCGGCCTCCACGGCGTAACCCTCATGATCCGCGAGCCGGTCAGGACGTTGGCTCTGCTCAAGGACGTGCTCGGCTACGAGGTCGTCAACGAAGGCGAGCGACGCACCCGCGTCGGCGTCGGCGGCGATGTGCCCGGCCAGACCCTCGATATCGTGCACGCTCCCGACGCCCCCGCAGCCGTCAACGGCCTCGGAACCGTGCACCACGTCGCTATGGCCGTCGCCAATGAAGACGAGCAGTTGCGCCTTCGGGCCGAGCTGGTCCGACTCGGCTTCAAGGTGACCGAGGTCCGCGACCGGCAGTACTTCCGCTCGATCTACTTCCGGGAGCCGGGTGGCGTCCTCTACGAGATCGCGACGGTCCCGCCGGGCTTCGCCGTCGACGAAGCCCCGAACTGCCTCGGCGAGAGCCTGAAGCTGCCGCCGTGGGAGGAACCGCACCGGAGCTCGATCGAGAGCCGACTGCCGGTCATTTATTTGCCTTAAACATCGATAAATGAATACGATGGGACCACACGCAGGCCAGCCCGTCGGGACTGCCGGGCCGCCGCTCGGCTCGAGCCACGCCGTCATGATCCTCGTGCACGGCCGAAACGCCGCGCCGCGCAACATCCTCGATGTCGCGTCCGCGCTGGGCCGGCCGGGGTTCACCTGCCTCGCCCCGGCTGCGGCCGGGAATACCTGGTATCCGCACGGATTCATGGCCGAGACGACGACGAACGAGCCCGGTCTTTCGTCCGGCCTGTTCGTGCTCGGCCAGCTGCTCGAGCAGGTGCTGGCCGAAGGCATCCGCCGTGAGCACGTCGTGCTGCTGGGCTTTTCGCAGGGGGCGTGTCTGGCCGCCGAATTCGCCGTCCGCAACGCGGGCCGGTACGGCGGCGTGGTGGTGTACAGCGGCGGTCTGATCGGTCCGTTCGGCACCGTATGGGACTATCCCGGTGACTTCGCCGGCACGCCGGTCTTTCTTGGGTGCAGCGATGTGGACGGGCACATTCCGAAGGCGAGAGTGGAGGAGAGCGCGGAGGTGTTCGAGCGGATGGGCGCATCGGTCACGAAGCGGCTGTACCCGGGCATGGGCCATCTGGTGAACGAAGACGAAATGGCGTTCACGCGGGACCTGCTGGACGCGATCCTGGCCGACGGTCCGTAGGCCGCGCATGGTCGTGGATCGGCTGTCCGACGCGATTGCCGAGCTGGTCCATGACGGCGACGTGGTCGCGCTGGAAGGCTTCACCCACCTCATCCCGTTCGCCGCCGGCCACGAGTTGATCCGGCAGGGCCGGCGCGACCTCACGCTGCTGCGCATGACGCCGGACCTCATCTACGACCAGCTGATCGGCGTGGGCGCGGTCCGGCGGCTGGTCTTTTCCTGGGGCGGCAATCCGGGCGTGGGCTCGCTGCACCGCTTCCGCGATGCGGTGGAAAACGGCTGGCCGGAGCCGCTCGAGCTGATCGAGCACACGCACGCATCGATGGCGGCCGCCTACGTCGCGGGCGCATCGAACCTGCCGTTCGGAGTGCTGCGCCCGACGCCCGGTACGTTCACGGCCAGTTACAGTCAGGCCTTCCGTTCCGTACTGTGTCCGTTCACGGGCTCCGAGCTGACGGCCGTGGCCGCGCACCGGCCCGATGTCACCGTCATCCACGCCCAGCGCGCCGACCGTACGGGCAACGTGCAGCTCTGGGGCATCATCGGTGTGCAGAAAGAAGCCGTCCTCGCCGCGAACCGGGCCCTCGTCACCGTCGAGGAGATCGTGGATGTGCTGACGCCGGTAGCGGGCGGCGTGACGATCCCGGCATCCGCCGTCACGGCCGTGTGTGCGGTGCCCGGAGGCGCGCACCCGTCGTACACGCAGGGTTACTCACGCCGGGACAACGCGTTCTACCGCGAGTGGGACGCGATCTCGCGTGACCGCGAGCGGTTTCTCGAGTGGATCGGCCGGCACGTGCGGGGCACGGCCACGCACGCGGAACACCTTTCCAGCATCGGCGCACTGTGAGCGGCGCGACGCCGGAAGAGGTCATGACCATCGCGGCGGCGCGAACGCTCCGCGATGGTGCCTACTGCTTCGTCGGTGTCGGGCTGCCGAGTGCGGCCGCGAACCTCGCGCGTCGCCTGCACGCGCCGCGGCTGGTCCTCTGTTACGAGTCCGGCACGATCGGCTCGAAGCCGGATGTGCTGCCGTTGTCCATCGGCGATGGTGAGTTGGCAGAGACCGCGGACGCCGTCGTCTCCGTCCCGGAGATCTTCGCGTACTGGTTGCAGGCGGGCCGCATCGATGTCGGCTTCCTCGGTGCCGCCCAGATCGACCGGTTCGCCAACCTGAACAGCACGGTGATCGGGTCCTGGACTTCGCCGCGTGTCCGGCTGCCGGGCGCCGGCGGCGCACCGGACATCGCGGCCCACGCCCGCGAAGTGCTGATCATCATGCGACAGCGGCGGGAAGCCTTCGTCGAGCGCCTCGATTTCCGGACGACAGCCGGGTTCCTCGAGGGCGGCGATGCCCGGCCGCGCTCCGGCTATGCCGGCGCCGGGCCCACGCGGGTCATCACGGACCTCGGCGTCCTCGAGCCGGACCCGGTCACGCGCGAGCTGGTGCAGACGGCGCTGCACCCGGGTGTACCGATCGAAGCGGCTCGGGCCGCGACCGGCTGGCCTCTGCACGTCGCGGACCCGGTCGAGACGACGGCGCCGCCCACGGCTATCGAGCTGCGCGTCCTGCGGGAGCTACAGATCCGAACGGCGCGCGCACACGCGGAGACGCGTCTCGCGCAGTAGCGGTAGCGCTGGCGCGATGAACGGAGGCGACTCGAGTCAGTCCGCGTTGTCCTCCACGAGCATCTCACCGACACGTTTCATGCCGGCGCCCCGTTCCTGCAGCACACGGCCGAGCCGGGCGAGCACATCGCGCGGCACGCGTTGAGGCGAAGTCCGGGCCGAACGCAGGTCGGCGATGCTCATGCCCAACGCCTTCGCCAGCTCCGCCTCCGTGCCCATGAACAGGGCCATCGCCTTCGCGAAGTCGAGTCCCATCAGCCGACGCCGAGCACATCCGGCGGCCGCTCCGTCGCGCCGGACTTCGCCAGCTCCACCGCGTCTTCGCCGAAGACGAGACCCGAGCCGGCGGCCTGCGCCGCGATCGCCTCGCGCATGCGCCGGATCTCCTCATCGGTGCGGCCTGCGGCCCGCAGCCGCCGATCCATTTCGATCCGTTTCACCGCCGCCTTCAGCGTGCCCAGTGCCAGCGTCGCACAGCGCGGGCGCGAGCCCACGATGTCCTGGCCCAGCAGGTCGATCATCGCTTCGTACGAAAGCGCGTTCACTTCGTCGAAGCCCATTCGCTTCTTGTTCACGCGCTGCGCCAGGATCGATGCCGCCGCCTGGCTGATCGTGCAGCCTTCGCCCTCGAACGAGACCTCGTCGATCCGGTCCTCGCCCGGCGAGGCTCGCACGTACATCGTCACGATGTCGCCGCAGCCCGGATTGCCGCCCGGCATGCGCGCATCCGCGTCCGCCAGTGCGCCTTTGTGCCGCGGATGCTTGTAATGATCGACCAGCAGCGCGATCCGCGTCTGTCGGTCCATCCTCTACTTCTCGATCGGGGCACGCACCATGTTGCCCCATTCCGTCCACGAGCCGTCGTAGTTGCGGACCCGGTCGAGGCCCAGCAAATAGGTCAGCACGAACCACGTGTGCGATGAGCGCTCGCCGATCCTGCAGTACGTCACCACGTCGTCGCGCGTCGCCAAACCCATCTCCTTCATGTAGATCGCTTCCAGCTCCGTCTTCGGCCGGAACGTGTGCGTCTCCGGATTCACCGCCCGCGCCCACGGCACGTTCTTCGCCCCGGGGATGTGCCCGCCGCGTAGCGCGCCCTCGTTCGGATAGTCCGGCATGTGCAGCCGCTCACCGCGGAACTCTTCCGGCGAGCGAACGTCCACCAGCTTGCCGCCCTTTCCAATGTGCGCGAGCACCGTGTCGCGAAACGCGCGAATCGAGCTGTCGTCCCGAGGCTTCACCGTCACGTTGCCCGCCGGGAAGCTCGGCACGTCCGTCGTCATCTCGCGGCCTTCCGCCTCCCACCTCGCGCGGCCGCCGTCCATGATGTGCAGATTGCTCAGGCCGAACAGCCGGAACACCCAGAACGAATACGTCGCCCACCAGTTGTTCTTGTCCCCGTACATCACGATCTGCGTGTCGCCATCCACGCCTTTCGCCCGCAGCAGCTTCTGCAGTCGCGTGTGGTCCACGTAATCCCGCGTCAGCGGATCGTTCAGCTCCGCGACCCAGTCCACCTTCACCGCGCCCGGTATGTGCCCCACTTCGTAGAGCAGCACGTCTTCGTCGCATTCGATCAGGCGCACCTTCGGATCATCCAGGTGATCCTGCACCCATTCCGTCGATACCAGGACTTCCGGGTGCGCGTAGCCGCGCGTCTCGATGGGCGGCGCCGGTGGCGCGGCCTCGGTCTGTGCCATGGTCCGACCTCCAGGAAAGCGGTCCTGCGGGGGATGTGAGACTGGCTGAACCTAGGGGGCGAAGTGCTTTAGTCAAGCCTAAATCCCAGCCCAGCCCCAGCCCCAGCCCCAGCCCGGCGTAGCCTCAGATGATTTCGACGACCGTGCCGCGTGGTACGAGTCGGTAGAGGCGGGTCAGGTCGTCGTTGTTCATGCGGACACAGCCGTGGCTGACGGCCTCGCCGATCGACTCTTCGTTGTAATAGTGCGTGCCGTGGATGAGGTAGCCGTCGCCCATGTCGAGCTTGAAGGGGCCGAGGGCGTCGGGCACGCGGCGCTGCGGGCTGTCGAGGGGCGGGATGTAGATCTTGCCGTCGAAGATGATCTCGACGCCGGGCGTGAAGGCGGCGAAGTAGCCGAAATGGTTGATGCGGCCGACGGCCGAGTCGGTGACGGCAAGGAAGGAGCCGTCCTCGAGGGGAATGGTGTCGCCCTTCTGGAGCTTGACGGCGTGGAGGCCTTTCTTGGTGGCCTTTTCGTAGTAGTGCCACTCTGGCGGCGTCCAGGTTGGATCGGGCGCCTTGGCGAGGACGCGGCGGCGGCCCTTGGGCGTCTCGAAGAACCACTTCTTGCCCTCGTACTCGAAGCCGGCGTTCATGCCGATGGCGACGGGGGCGCGCATGACGGTGTCGGCGCCTTTCACGAGCCAGAGCATACGGCGGCGGAGCGAGACGACGATCTTGAGCTCGTCGGCGGCCACGTCGGGCTCGACGGACTCGGCCGGCGTCTCGGCCGGGGCGGTGGCGGGCGCGGGATCGCGCGGCGCTGCGGATTCTTCGGCAGTGGCTTCCGTGGCGGCGATGACGTCGGACGAAGCGGGCGGGGTCGAGGTACGGCCGCCGAGTCCGGACAGCAGAAACAGGCCTGCGCCCGCGAGGACGAGGCCGACGAGGATGGACTGGACAGTCGAGAAGCCGCGACGACGCATAGATCTCCACATGCCGGAAGGGCGGGCTACAAGCACCCGCCTGGCTCGTCTAACCCGGTGGCGCCCCGGTGGTTCCGGCGGCGCGTCGCCGGGACTCGAGGATCCGCTCGAGCGTTTCACCGATCTTGTTGTTCGGCGTGGACGCCCCCGCCGTGATGCCGAGGCTGAGCGGGCCGGTCGGGATCCAGCGCTCGGTTCGAATCTCGGCGGCGTCGGCGGCCAGCTCGGTCTTGTGCCGGATGCTGCCGTCGGCCGGGTCGATGCAGGCGGCATCGGCAATGTGGTACGTCGCCGTGTACTCGCGGCACAGGTGCGCGAGGTGGTTCGTGTTCGAAGAGTTGTAGCCGCCGATCACGACCATGATGTCGGGCGGATCCTGCATCAACTTGAGGATCGCGTCCTGCCGTTCCTGTGTCGCGGAGCAGATCGTGTCGAACGACCGGAAATGCTCCGTGAGGTTCGCCTCACCGTATCGCGCGGCCAGGCTGCGGCCGACGGCCGCCGCGATGGCGAGCGACTCGTTGGCGAGCATGGTCGTCTGGTTCGCGACGCCGACGCGGACCAGGTCGCCGTCCGGGTCGAAGCCGGGCGAGGTCTTGTCCGCGAAGTGATCGAGGAACGCGTCGCGCGCGAGCGCGTCCGGTTTCCGCTCGATGTAGTCCATGACCAGCCGTGCTTCGGCCATGTCCCGCACGACGATATATTTGCCGCCCTCGCGCGGGTTCACCTGCGACGCCGTCGCGCGCGTCTCCTCGTGGAAGTGTTTGCCGTGGATCAGCGCCGTGAAGCCATCGCGCGCGTACGACTCGACTCGCTTCCAGACATTCAGCACCGAGCCGCACGTCGTGTCGATCAGCACGCAGCCGATTCCGCGCAGCGTCTCGAAGTCGTGGAGCGTGACGCCGAACGCCGGAATGATGACGACATCATCCGCCGTGATCGCGGAGAAGTCGAAGCGGCCGGCGTCGTCGGGGTAGATGAACGTCACGCCCGCATCGCGCAGCCGCTGATTGACGTGCGGGTTGTGGATGATCTCGCCGACCAGGAAGATGCGGCGGTCCGGGAACTTGTGCGTGGTCTGATACGCGTAGTCGACGGCCCGGTCCACGCCGTAACAGAACCCGAAATCCTGGGCCAGCCGGACGTGGACGCCTTCGATCTCCGTCTCGTACCCCTTCGCCCGGATTTCCTCGACCAGCGCGCTATGATACTCGGCCGCGAGCACCGGCTCGACTTCCTTCTTCAGGCCGAGGCCCCGCCGGAAATAGGTCGTTTCCATGACCCTGACGGTAACGTCGAAGGCGCCGAGGGTCGAGGGCGGACGGCGTAGGCTACAGCAGGCCGGCCGTCGGCCGAGACTCCATGGACCATGAAAACGGGACTGAGTCTCGGCGCCCTCGCGGGCGCGTTAACGGTTCTGGCCGCCTGTGCCGCCGGCCCCACCGGGCCCGTGGACGCGGAGCCGCCCGATCAGCCAGGGGTGCCGACGCAGACCGGATCGACGAACACCCTCGACGAAACCCCGCCGGTGTTGTCGGTCCTGGCCGTCAACCTGGACAGCCTGCGCTTCTTCTTCCCGTTCGGTATCGAGATGGAGATCGGCGGCTACCAGGCGCCGTGGAAGCTGATCACGCTCGATACGCTGAACTCCGTCTACGCCGTCTCGGCCGGCATCGTCACGGCCATACGGTCACAGCCGAGCTACAACGACGTCGAGTTCGATGTGAAGCCGAGCGCGAATTCCGCGTTCACGGTGATCTACGACCACGTCACGGACGTCACGATCAAGGTCGGTGACCGCGTCACACCGGGTCAGCGCCTCGGCCGCGTGGCCCGCTGGGCGAACATTGGCGAGGGCCGCTGGCTCGGCCAGTTCGAGCTGCAGGTGAACCGGGCCGTAACGGAGAACGGCAGGCCCGTCCAGCCGTACCGTGAGCTTGCCTACTGCCCGCGGGACTTCGGCACGCCCGAGTTCAACGAGCGCCACGCGGCCGCCCTCGCCCGCACCGGCCACCCGTCGCTTCCCACGCCGTCGTTGTGTCTGAAGGATCACGTCGTTCCGTGAGCCCGCACGGGGATG
>JBFJPA010000135.1:0-9885 GCA_041617355.1 Longimicrobiales bacterium | reverse complement strand
GTGCCGGCCCAGCCAGCCCGTCACCAGGCTCTGGTCGGCCGGTTTGCCGACCTCCATGTAGCGCTGCGCATCGAAGTGCGAGCGCGATGGGTCGATCGACCCCGTCGCATGAACGACGAGCAGGTCGCCCGCCTGATAGGCCGGGACGAGGAAACGCATGCCCTGCGGGAACCCAAAGTTGTTGTCGAGCGCGATGGCGCGGTTCGCCGCCGTGCTGTCCGGCCGCGGGATGGCAATGGTCGGACGGCCCGCGTAGTACTCATTGTCGAAGAACGGCACGCACAACGTCAGGCCGTCCGCGCCGCCGCGCAGGAAGACCGAGACGACGATGTCACGTGCCTGATTCGCCGATTGGGCCAGCACGACCTCCGGCAGCCAGGCCGGGAAGATCGGCGTGAAGATCGTCGCGGCCGCCGCCGTGCCCATTGCGCCCGCAAGGAACTGCCGGCGGGACAGCTCGTTGTACTCCTGGCAGGCGCAGTCGTCCAGGTGTTCGAAGTCGCTCATGGCCGGTCCCTCAAAACAAGGTCAATCCTGTCCGTCAAAACGGGTCGTCCGCTCAATACCACTGGAACGTTTCCGAGCTGAGGGCGAGCGCGAAGGCTTCCCGCACGCGGTTCACCGTGATCGGCGCCGCACTCAGGTAGCCCATCACACGCTGCCTCAGCTCTGCCGGCATGCCGTCACCGAACATGCGCTTGCCGATCGCGTCCGCGATCGCGTCCGGCGTGTTCACCTGCATCAACGGCGCGACGTTGACGGCGATGTTGCCGGACGCGAGCGCGGCCAGACCGCTGCAGAAGTTCCAGCGCTGCAGGATCAGACCTGCCCACCACTCGATCTTGTCCGGATAGCCATCCGGATCTTCCCACTGGTAGAGCGGCTGGCCGAGCGTGTTCAGACCACCGCGGGACACGGCCGCAATGTTGATGACGGTCGGCTGCGTCGCACGCAGGGAAGCCAGGACCAGCTGGTACGGCTGCCGGTATTTGGCCGGCGCCGCCATCAGATTGGCCGGCGTCACGATGTCGCGAATCATCGACGGGATGTCGCCGCCCGTGCGCGTGAACGTCGCGGCGACCTTGTTCACGAGCGCAGCGGGCGGATCGTACTGCAACAGCCAGCGGATCATCTTCGTCGAGATGAATTTGGCCGTGCTCGGGTGCTCGAGCAGGATGTTGAGCACGGTTTCGCCGTCTTGAATTCCGGCGGCCCCGGCGCTTGCGGGCATGGCCGGAATCGTTCTGCCGAGGACGACCTTCTGCGTGAAGTCGTGACCGGAAGGGTCGAAGTAGAAGACACCGCGGCCCTGGATCGTCCAGCCGGTCAGACAACGCGTGACTTCTTCGACGTCCGTCTGCGTGTAGCCGCCATCCACACCCAGCGTGTGCAGCTCCATGAGCTCACGCGCGTAGTTCTGGTTCACATTGCGATTGCGGCTGCGTGTATTGTCGAGGTACTCCAGCATCGCGGGGCTGTGCGCACTCGCCCGCAGGATGTCCGGGAACGTGCCGAGCGCGTGTTTGCGCACGACGTCACGATCATCGAGCACCTTCAGGTAGAGCACCTTCGGGTAGTAGATCGTGAAGTGGTCGTTCCAGAAGTGGACCATCCGCTCGTACAACTGCCGCTTCGAGAAGGCGGCGCGGTAGACCCACGCGTCGATCAGCTGGTTCTGCACCGCATTGCGATCCTCGCGGAACAGATCCACACCTTCGCGCGACAGGAACGGGTAGTTCGTCGTGACGAACGTCTCGACCGCGCTGTCGTCGATCTTCGTGTAGTCGAGATGGTAATCCAGGTACCGCTTGAACCCGAGCGAGCGGGCCCGGTCCATCTCCTCTTCCGTTATGCCGTTCGTGATCCGGCGGACCAGCCGCTCCAGCACATCGCCGGTGGCCGGTTCTTCCGTTGGACCCGGTCGCGCCGTGCGCGGACGCACGATGCGCTGAGCCGATGCGCCCGATGGCGCCAGCGCAGCCGCAGCGAGCGCCGCACCCGCCGCGAACCACTGTCGGCGGGATGTACTGACTTCGCTCACCGGCGCTTCCGCCGGCTCGGACGACGTGGACGGCACTTCCTCGGTTTGAGCCACCGACTCCGTAGCCTCGCCTCGGATGCTCATGGGCGCCTCACCTGCACCGCGTAGAAAGTGTTGGAGAACGACTATCAAGTATCCGCCGCCGCGCGCCGGCGTCAACGGGTCTTGGATCTGACTTTGCCGGCCGTGTGTGCCGGCGACCAAAGCGGTTCCGACGTTGTCCGGCGCGAGGTTGATACGGCGTCTCAGGTCCCGCCGATGTCCGCGTCCTCGCCTTCGCCGCCCGGTTCACCGTCGCGGCCGAGCGACCGGAGTTCGAAGCCTGTTGCATGTTCCGGACCCGGGCTTCGGTAGATGTACGGCCGATCCCACGGGTCCAGCGGCACGCGCCGACGCAGGTAGGGTCCCCGCCAATTGGACGGGACCGGTGCGCGAGTCGGCTTTTCCCACAAGGCGTCGAGACCCTGGTCCGTCGTCGGGTACGCGCCGTTGTCGAGACGGTAATTGTCGAGCGCCGTGCCGAGCAGCTCGATCTGGGTGCGCGCCGTCGCACTCTTCGCCTCGGATATCCTGCCGAAGATCTGTGGCCCGACCAGGCCGGCCAGCAGACCGATCACGATGATGACGACGATGGCCTCGAGCAGCGTGAAGCCGGGCCGCGATCGCGAGGCCTTCCCCCATTGGACGCTCAAAACGCGCTCCTGTTAAATCCGTAGATCGCCTGGAGCATGGCGAGGGCGACGAACCCGACGATGAGGCCGAAGGTCAGGATGAGCGCGGGCTCGATGATGGCGACGAGGGTACGCAGCGTACGTCGCACTTCGGCGTCGTAGGACTCGGCGACGCGCAGGCTGAGGGCGTCCAGCCGGCCGCTTTCTTCGCCGACGGCGAGGAGCTCCGTGGCCATGTTGGGCAAGGTGCCGGCCAGTGCGACGTGGACCCGCCGGCCCTGGTTGACTGCTTCGGCGGCGTCATCGAGGCGGGCGGCCAGCTCCGTGTTGGCGACGATGCCGCGCGCGGTCCGGAGCGCAGGCAAAACGGGGCGCCCACTTTCCAGGAGCATGCCGAAGGCGCGCGCGAACCGGGCCGTGGCCAGGTCGCGTTCGAGTTCGCCGACGAGCGGTATGGACAGCCGCCACGCGTGCCAGCGCCGCCGGTTCTCCGGCCGGCCCAGCCAGGCCCGTGCAGCCAGTGCGCCGACGGCGGCGAAGAGGAGCAGAATCCACCACCCGCCCACAATCACGCGGCTGGCCGCGACGAGCAGGGCCGTCGAGACGGGCAGTGTGGCGCCGTCGGCCGCCAACATTTCGACGAACCGCGGCACGACGAAGAGCAGGAGCACGGTTACACCGATGCCGGTCGCCGCGGCCATCAGCGCCGGGTAGACGAGCGAGGCACGAACCTGTGACCGGAGCTGGGCCGTCTCGTCGAGGTGGTCGGCGAGTCGGGCCATGGCGTCGTCGAGGGCACCGCTCTCCTCGCCGGCCGCGGCCATGGCGGGAAAAAGGGAGCCCAGGACGGCGCGTTGCCGGGCGAGGGCCGTGGCAAAGCCCGCTCCGCCGCGCAGGTCGTCGTGAATGTCTCGGGCCGCCGCGGCGACGGCCGGGTGCCGGGCCTGACCCGCCGCGAACGCGACGGCGCGGTCGAGCGGCACGCCGGCCGCCAACAACGTGGCGATCGTGCGTGCGAAGAGCGTGACCGCGGGCAGCTTCGCCAGGCGCCGTCCGGTCCTGCCGGCCTCGGTCGGCGAGACGTGGGCGAGATCGACCGGCACGAGCCGCTGGCGACGCAGCTCGTCGAGCGCCGTGCGCTGGGAGGTCGCCTGGACGATGCCCTCCACGACCTGGCCGTCGTGCGTCGCAGCCCGGTATCGGAACGCGGTCACGCCTGCACGTCCTCGTTCGTCACGCGCAGCACTTCCTCGAGGGTCGTGATTCCGGCGTCCACCTTGCGCATGCCGTCCTCGTGCAACGTCGTCATGCCATCCCGCCGGGCGGTGGCGCGAATGGCGTCGAGCGGAGCCCGGTCGACGACCAAAGCGCGCAACGCTTCGGACACGGTGAGCAACTCGAACATGCCCGTCCGCCCTTTGTACCCCGTGTGCGAGCATGTCTCACATCCCGCCGGAAGACGCGGATCTGCCTGTGGAATCCCCCGGCCGCGGCATTTCTGACAGACCACGCGGACCAGGCGCTGCGCCAGGATTCCCTGCACCGTGGCCGCGACGAGGTACGGTTCGATGCCCATGTTGACGAGGCGGGTGATGCCGCTGGGCGCGTCGTTGGTGTGCAATGTCGAGAAGACGAGGTGGCCGGTGAGCGCGGCCTGGATCGCGATCTCGGCGGTCTCCCGGTCCCGCATCTCGCCGACCATGATCACATCCGGGTCGTGCCGCAGCAGCGAGCGCAGCGCGCTCGCGAACGTGAGGTTCGCCTTGCGGTTGACCGGAATCTGGGTGACGCCCTCGATCTGGTATTCGACGGGATCCTCGACCGTCAGGATCTTCACGCCCGGCCGGTTCACGCGGCTGAGCGCGCCGTACAGCGTGGTCGTTTTGCCGGACCCGGTCGGACCGGTCACGAGAACGATGCCGCTGGTGCGGCGGATCAGGCCATCGAAGCTGCGCTCGACGGCCGCGGGCATGCCGAGCTCGGACAGGTCGCGCGCCGTCGCGGCGTGATCCAGGATGCGCAGCACGACACTCTCGCCGTGCAGCGCAGGCATGGTCGACACGCGCAGGTCGATCTCGCCCTCGCCCAGTTTCAGCCGTGCGCGGCCGTCCTGTGGCAGCCGGCGTTCCGCGATGTCGAGACCGGCCATGACCTTGATGCGGCTGACCACCGCCGATTGATATTGCCGGCCGAGCGCCGAGACATCGTGCAGCACGCCGTCCAGTCGGAACCGCACGCGTAGCCCGGCCGCGACGGACTCGACGTGTACATCGCTGGCCTGCGCGCGCAACGCATCGAGCAACATGACGTTGACCAGCTTGATGACGGGCGCCTGATTCGCCAGCGCGCGCAGGTCGTCCATTCCCTCGCCCGCCGGCTCGCTTTCGTCCGCGCCCGCCGATTCCTCGACAGCAGCCTCTCGCCGGACGGACAGGATCGCGGCCTGGATCTCGCCGGCCGGCATCTCGACCAGCCGGAGCGGCCTGCCGAAGATGCGGCTCAACTCGTCGGATACGGTCGGGTCGAGCGGGCCGCCGACGGCAGCCGACAGCGAGCCATCGGCATCGACGCCGAGCGGCAACACACAGTGCTCGTCGAGGTAGCGTGGTGAAAGACGCTGCGCGAGCGGACCGTTCGCGGCCTCGCGGAGGTCGCGTCCCGACGTGCTCACCGCCGGTTCCGCGTCGTATCGGGGACGGCGCCCGGGACTTCCCGGTTCATGCGGTCGCGAATGCGGTCGCGGATCGCGTCGGCATCGGCGTCCGAGCGCACGATGTAGGGTGTCACGAAGATGGCCAGCTCGGTGCGCACGCGCGTGTCGCTGCGGCTCTTGAACAGGTTGCCGATGAGCGGGATGTCCTTGAGGAACGGGATGCCGCTCTCGATGGAGTCCTGCGAATCGCCGATCAGCCCGCCGATCACGACCGTCTGGCCGTCACGGATGATCGCGCGCGTCGATGCCTCGCGCGTCGAGATGACCGGCGCATCGAATGCCGCCGAGATCACCTGATTCGTCAGACTATTGACCTCCTGCAGGATCTGGACGCTGACGTAATCGTCCTCGTTGATCGTCGGAATGATGGTCAACGTCGTACCCACGTCCTCGTACTGAACGGATCGGTCGACCGCGAAATCCCCGAGGCGTGTCGACGCGATGAACGGGATCCGGCTGCCCACGACGATGCGCGCCTCGCGATTGTTGACGGCGAGAATCTCGGGTGTGGACAGGACGCGCACGTTGGACGTGGAGGCCAGGGCGCGCAACATGGCCCGCACGTTGGAGCGGTCCACATCGACGACACGGAGGATGAAGTCGGGAATGGGCGTCACGGTATCGGGCGCGACGGGCGTGCCCAGCCGCACGTTGGTACTGCCGCCGACGACCGACCAGTCGACGCCGAATTCCTGCGCCTTGCCGAGCGTGATCTCGGCGACCGTCACTTCGAAAAGGACCTGGGGCGGACGCGTGTCGAGCGCGCGGATGGTCTCCTCGAGCAACGGGAAGTTGGGCGGCGCGGTGCGAATGATGAGCGAGTTGCTGGGCAGGTCGGGCACGACCGTCGTGCGGCCGACGAGCGAGCCCGGCGAGGAGTCCGCGGGCTGGGCGGCGGCGGTCCCGACCTCGCGCAGCCGGAACATGTCGGCTTCGCGGTCGCGGAACGCGTCGAGGCTGCTGGACAGGCTTCGGTCGGCGAGCGAACCGGTGCGCGAGCTGGACACGGCGATGCCGAAGAGCTGGCCGACGGACGCGGCGAGGTCGAACGCGTTGGCGTATTTGAGTGGCACGACGTACGTACGCAGTCCTGCTTCGCCGACCGGGCGTTGATCGAGCTGGCGGACCAGCTCGAGGTAGCGCGCCAGGTTCGAGGCGTGGTCCGTGATGAGCAGGCCATTCGAGCGGGCGACGGCTTCGATTCGTGCGCGCGGGCTCGCGATCTGTTGCAGTGCCGAGGCCGCCTCGTCGGCGCGGATCGATTGCAGCGGCACAAGCTGGGTGACCAGTCCGAGCGGGGGCGGGTCGCCGATGTCCGGGCCGAAGCGGATCATGCCGGTCGTCGGCGCGCTGTCGGCAGGCATGACCTGCGCGACGGGCCCTTTCTGCACCAGCACCAGGTTGTTCGCCTCGAGGATGGACTCGAGCACGGCGCCCAGCTCGTTCGCCGGGACGGGCACGCTGGTCGAGAACGTGATGCGCCGATCCGGTACATCGGTGAGGACGACGTTGACGCCGACCGATGCGGCGAGCGAGCGGATCACATCGCCGAGCCGGGCGTCCACGAAGTTGAGGGTCGTGGCCTGCGCCTGCGCATGGAGCGCGCGCGGCGCGCCTGCCGTGCCAAGGCACAGCAACAGGGCCACGAGGCGGGCGCAGCGGCTCGAATGCAATCGGTTCACGGCGTAGACCCCTCGGGTCGAATGAGTCGCAGCACGATGCGTCCTTCGGGCCCGTCCAGGACGACGGACTGTTCGTTGATCCTGTGGACGCGCCAACCGGCGGCGCGATCACCCTCGCGGTAGACCTGTGCGTCGGGCCGCGCCGGGTCGAGTCGCAGCAACGCGATCGGGCCGGCTGGCCCGATGACCGTGCCATACAGCTTCGGCACCTCGTCCTCGCCCCCTGCGCCCGGATCGGCATCCGGTTCCTCGGAGAACATCGCGTCGACGTTCTCCGCGTCCGGTTCGAGCGGGCTGTAGCGGACGGCGGGCGGGGTTCGCGCCGCGGAGAATAGGTTGGCCTGGAGGATCGTCTGGACCCGGGCCGCCGCGTCGTGGGCGACCGGTGCGTGAGGCAGCGTCGGCGCCGCCAGTCCGTCGACGGGCAAGGTCGCGTCGGGCACACTGGGTGGGCGCAGCAACGCGAAGCCGGCGACAATCGCGGCGACCGCGGCAGTGCCGCGCAGGATCCGGTCCACGCGTACCAGTGCGTTCATCGAATCACTCAACTGCCGACGAAGGCGGCGCGCAGGGTCAACGAGACTTGCAGCAGCCCGCCGCGCAGCGCGGGGTTGGGACGCACGCTCAGCTCGGTGATCTCGAGCAGGCGGGGTCCGTTCTGAATGAGCGACAGCAGGTCCGTGACGCCATAGATGTCGCCAATCGCGGAAACGCTAGCCGGGATCATCGGCAGCGGCCCATTCCCGGTGACGGGCGCGCCCGCGACGTCGAGCCGCGAGATGGTGACCTGGCTGCGGTCCGCGAAATCCTGGAGCAGTCCCTGCAACGCGGACGCGGCAAGGGCCGGCGTCCTGCCGGACAGCAGCCGTTGGGGTCCTGCCTCGAGGGCGCCGACGCGGGCCTGCACGGCATCGCCGAGCTGTGTCTCGTACGCGATCAGACCGCGCAAGCGCGCCAGGCGCTCCGCCTCGGCGGCGATCTGCTGCTCGCGCTGCTGCCAGTGGCGGGCGAAAGGGACGACGCCGTAGGCGACCGTGAGGCCGAGCAGGCTCACGACCAGTCCGATCCAGACCGTGCGCCGCTCGCGCGCGCTAATCTTCAGGCCGAACACGGAACGCGATCGAGAAGGTTTCGTACGTGCGATTCCCCTCACGGAATCGGGCGGTGGCGGACAGGAACCTGACACCCTCGAAGCGGTCGTCGCCATCGAGCAGCGGCAGAATCGTCGCTGCGTCACGTGCAGTACCGTCGACCTGCCAGTCTTCGCCGCTGGCGCGCATGACGAGTACCGTGACGTCGGTAGGGAGCCGTTCACTCAAGGCGGCGAGCACGTGCAGTGGATCGGCGCGGCCGCGTCCACGGTCTCGCAGCGTCGCGATCTCAACGTCGAGCGCGGCGAGTTGATCTCGCATCGCGAGCGCGGTCTCGGCACGCGTCTCGAGCAACGCGACCTCGCCGCGGATCCGCTCGAGCGTCCGCTCCCGGGATCGGTCCCACGCCCAGAGCGCAGTCAGCAGGGCCACCACGCAAGCGACTGCGGACGTCGCGGTGCGGCGAATGCGGCGTCCGCGAATCCGTGCGGCGTGTGCGTCGGGCAACAACGCCGCTGCAAGGTCGTCGCCGATTCCGCGGGCCGCCCCGTACGCGGCCAGGAACGGAGCCGGTACCCGCCCGTGATTCGGTAACGGAACGGTGTCCGTGCGACCGGCTTCGCCGGGAATCCTCCGTGCCGACTGCACCTTGCCGGCGCGCAGCTCGAGGACACCGGTCTCGCCGGCCACGGACGGAACGACGTAGCTGCCACTGGCGCGGTCGCCGAGCGCGCGCGCCAGCGAGGCGGGCGCCGGCTCGATGGTCTCGACGGGCGCCCATGCTTCGAATGCCTCGATCCACGCCTGCACCGCCGCGGCATCGGCGGCGAACGCCACATCCGAATCGGGCAGGGCGGAGACGACGACGGGCTCACCCTGCACGGGAAAGAAACGGTCGGGCTCGAGCGCGAGCATGCGGCGCCGCGCGGCGACCGGAGCGGGTGGCAGGCTCACGTGTTTGGGGTGCAGGAAGCCGAGACCGACGCTGATCGCGATGCGCGTCGCAGGACCGAACTGTGCGCGCAACAGGCTCACGGCGTCGGCGGGGCGGGACGGATCCCAAGCGATCTCGAATGTGCGTGGCTGGCGCCACCGCCCGACCGCGATGGCGCGCACGACATCCGTCGAAAGGTCGATGCCGACGATGCTGCTCACAGATCCCGCTCCCGCCAACGGACGAGGACCAGCTCGTTCCCGACCACCGCGAAGACCGCTTGAATCTCATGCGTCAGCGGTTGCCCGACCAGCCAGCCGCGGCTGATGAGCAGAATCCGGCCGGGCTCATCGCGCAGCTGGCCGGTCGCCGCAGCGAGCACCGGCTCGGTCGCCGTCACGCGATTGATCGAGCCGTCTCCATCGACCGTCAGGAACGGCACGACGCGGTCGAGAAGATCGTGCGACAGACCCGGGATCCGCTCCAACTCGTCCAGGCTGGCCAGCGGCCGGCGAGCACGCAGATCGACGCCGGGACCCGCGCCGCCGACGTAGTCCAGAATCGCGCCGGCCGAACGCTCGGCCTCGATCGGATCCGTGAAGAAGCCGAACAGCGTGGCCAGCGCCTGCGTGTCCGCCAAGTTCACGTCCAGTCGCGCGTTCACATCGATGAGGACCACCGAGTACCGGGCGTCGCCGAGCACCCCCTGCTCTTGACCCGCGAGTGCCCGGTCGAGCCGGTTCAGGTAATCGG
>JBFJPA010000134.1:0-9917 GCA_041617355.1 Longimicrobiales bacterium | reverse complement strand
GGTGACATAGGCGCTGGTCGCGCCCAGGTGGATGACGGCGCGCGCGGCCGGCGCGACATCGCCGAAGTGGTGTACGTGCGCCATCACGTCGTGGCGGAGCCGGCGCTCGTGCTCCGCCGCGCGAGCAAGGTCGATCTGCTCGAGCCGATCCCGCATCTGGTCGAGGGCAGCCTGCGGGATGTCGAGGCCCAGCTCCTGCTCCGCTTCGGCGAGCGCCAGCCAGAGCCGACGCCATGTGCGGAACTTCTGCGTGTCCGAGAAGATCGCACTCATCTGCGCCGAGGCGTAACGCTCGACGAGCGGGTTGCGGTAACGATCTTCCGGCCGCTGTGTGTCCATCAGCCGATCGAGAAGAAGGATTGCAGCATCCGACCGTTGCGCTCGAAGATGACACGGACCTGGCCGCGGCCCGCGAGTGCGCGCAACAGCTGCGCCGCATCCTGTGCCGTCGCGACCTGGGACCGGTTCACCATGACGATCAAGTCGCCCTCGCGCAGTCCGATCGCGCGTGCGGACTCGCTCAGCCCGACGATCAGTGCGCCGCTTTCGCTGCGTAGCCCGCGCTCGGCGCGGATGGCGGGCGTCAGCGTGACGAACTCGAAGTCGCGCAGCGCCTGTACACGCTCCGCCGTGAGTGAGGGCAGATCCTGTGCGGCGATGCTCAGCGTGCGCTCGCGGCCGCTCTCGACGACGGTCACTTCCAGGGCTTCGCCGACGCGCGTGTCGAGAAGCCGCGCCTCCCAATCCCATGGCGTGCGCACGGGCCGACCATTGACGCGGGCGACGCGCTGACCGACGCGCAGGCCGGCCTGCTGCGCCGGCGAGCCCGCCACCACGTTGGAGATGTCGACGGACTGGCTGCGGCCGAAGCGATTCGGCTCGCTCACCGTGACCTCCGCGCCGACCCACACCCGTCGTACTCGACCCTCCCGCAACAGCGCCTCGCTGATGCGGATGGCTCGGTCGATCGGAATGGCGAAGCCGAGTCCGACACTGCCGCCGCTCTCCGAGATGATCGAGGAGTTCACGCCGATCACCTCACCCAGCGCGTTCACGAGCGGGCCGCCCGAATTGCCCGGGTTGATGGATGCGTCGGTCTGGATCATGTCCAGGTAGTAGCCGCCGGACGCATCGCCGTTCGGGATGATGTTGCGGCCCACGCCACTGATCACACCGGCCGTCACCGTGGGCTCGGAATTCGACAGCAGGAAGCCGAACGGGTTGCCGATCGCGATGGCCCATTCGCCGATGACGAGATCTGCCGACGTGCCGATGGGCGCAGCCTGGAGGTCGCGTGCAGCGCTGTCGGTAATCCGGAGCAGCGCGAGATCGGTCAGTTCGTCGGTGCCGACGATCTCCGCCGTGAAATCACGGCCGTCCCCCAGCGTGACGACGACTTCGGCGGCCCCGCGCACGACGTGCTCGTTGGTCAGCACGAGGCGGCGGGGTCCGTCGATGACGAAGCCGGAGCCGAGACCGGCGCTCTCACGGGGCACACCGGGCCCGAGGAAAAAGCTCTCGAAGAGGGAGCGCGGCTGTGCGACGGCACGACGAACCACGTTGACGCTGACGACGGCCGGTGCGGCGCGTTCAGACGCACGCACGATCGCCGTGCGTCGCTCCGTCTCCAGCTGGTCGGTCGCCGCGACGCGCTGCCGCTGCGGTGTCACCTGCGTCGACGCGAACGCGGCCACACTCGGGTCCGTGCCGTCGGGGGACTCGACCACCCGGACCACGGCGATGCCGAGGCCCGCCGCCACGGCGGCCACCCAGAGGACCGGCGCCGCGCGCACGATCAGATGCCTTCCCTCCCCAACTTCTTCCAGTCCGCGATGAAGGCCTCGAGCCCGCGGTCCGTCAGCGGATGTTGGAAGAGCTGGTGGAAGATCTTCGCTGGCATGGTGGCAATGTCCGCGCCCGCCGTGGCGGCCTGCACGACGTGCATCGGGTGCCGTACCGACGCGACCAGAACTTCGGTGCCGAAATCGTAATTGTGGTAGATCTCCACGATCTTGGCGATCAGGTCCATGCCGTCCGCTCCGATGTCATCGAGTCTGCCTACGAACGGAGAGACGAAAGTGGCGCCGGCCTTCGCGGCGAGGATCGCTTGCACCGGAGAAAAGCACAACGTGACGTTGACCCGGATGTCCTCGGATCGGAACTGACGACACGCGCGCAGGCCCGGCTCCGTGAGCGGCACTTTTACGACCACGTTGTCGGCGATCTTCGCGAGCTTCCGTCCTTCCTTCAGCATGGTGTCCGTGTCCGTGGCCACGACCTCCGCGCTGATCGGCCCGGCCACGGTCCGGCAGATCTCCAGGAGGATCGCGTAGGGATCGCCACCCTTGCCTGCCGCCTTGGCGAGCAGGGAAGGATTCGTCGTGACCCCATCGACCAGACCGGCCGCCGCGCCCTGCCGGATCTCATCGAGATCCGCCGTATCAAGGAAGAACTTCATCGAATGGCTCCTCCGCCTCGAGTTCGATTTCGTCGTAGAAGACGCGCGCCAGAAACAGCCCTTCCGGCGGCGCCGGTGGCGATGTCTCCACGCCGGGCTCGCCCGCGAGCAGCGCATCGATGTCGGATGCGGGCCGGCGGCCCCTCGCGACATCGACCATCGTGCCCACCATGTACCGCACCATGTGGTGGAGGAAGCGGTTCGCAATGACGCGGAACTCGAATCCCACCCGGCCCCATGCCCGCCACTCTGAGAGCCGGACCGTGCACCGTTCGCCGCGCTCGGGCTGGCCCGACTTGGCGAACGCACGAAACGATCGAGTGCCGGCGAATCGCCGGGCCGCGTCCTGCAACACGTGCGGGGACAGTGTGTCCCGAATGGGCCAGCACCACCGCCGCAGGAAGGGCGACTGCGCGGCCGCCTCCGTGCCCACCCGGTACAGGTACCCTCGAGCGAGCGCGTCGTACCGCGCATGAAAATCGAGCGAGGTCTCGGCCGCGGCCACCACCCATACGTCCGGCGGCAGAACCGCATTGAGCGCACGCTGCAGCTCGGGCGGTGTCCACTTCGCCGTTACGACGGCGGAGGCCACCTGGCCGGTGGCGTGGACGCCGCGGTCCGTACGACCCGCCGCTGTGACGGGCGCCGGCCGATTCAACAAGCGGCTGAGCGCTGCCTCGAGCTCGCCCTGCACGGTCCGTGCAGCCGGTTGGACCTGCCAACCGGCGAAGCGCTCGCCGTCGTAATGGAGCGTCAAACGCACGCGGCGTTCGGCCGGTGGGGCGGCTTCCGTCACGCCGCGGTAAGCTACGCGCGTGCGCGGGCGTGTCAACGCCGCACGGCGCCTCGCCGTGGGCCACCGCTGGACCGGGAGGGGCCCCGCCGGCGTTTCAGCCGGACGGGTGCGGAGCTCAGGGAGCCTGGCTCAGGACCGCGAGCACGGCATCGATGTCCGACTCCGTGTGGTCCGCGTTGATCTGGAACCGGATTTCCTCATCGCCGCGCGGGACCACTGGATAGGCGAGGCCCGTGGCCAGCACGCCGTGCTCACGGAGGTGGCGGACCAGCGCCCGCGTGCGCTCCGTATCGCGAACCATGAGCGGCACGACAGGGTGCTCGCCCGGAATCACCTCGAAGCCCAGCTCGACCAGGCCTGTCTCGAAGCGCCGGGTCAATGCGCGCAGCCGGTCGAGCGACGCACGGCCCTCCGGACTATCCAACAGGTCCACGGCGCACAGGGCGGCGCTCGCTTCGGCGGCCGTGATGGGATTCGAGTAGATGTACATCATCGAGGTTTCGCGCAGGAACCGGACGACGGCCGCGGACGAAGCCACGTAACCGCCGTTGACGCCCAGAGCCTTGCCGAGAGTGGCGACGAGCACGTCGCACGGTGCAGAGCCCGTATACTCCTCCGTGCCACGACCCGTCGCACCGAAGGCACCCACGCCGTGGGAGTCATCGACGAGGACCACGACGTTCTCGGCGAAGCGTGGGTCGTGTCGCGCGGCGATGTCCATGATGGCGTCGAGCGGAGCATGATCGCCGCGCATGCTGAAGATCCCGTCCGTGACGACCAGCGCGCGATCCGCTCGACCGGCCACGCTCTCGAGCGCGCGATCGAGGGCGCTCATGTCGAGGTGCGGATACACGACCTTGTCGAGCGGCCGAGCCAGACGCATCGCATTGATGATGCAGTTGTGGTTCAGTTCGTCGCTGATCAGTACGGTCCGCTCCGTCGTGAGCGGAACGATGGCGCTGAGGATCGCCGCATACGCCGAACTGAAGATCATGGCGGCATCGCGGCCGTGGAATGACGCCAGCCTCGATTCGAGCGCGACGTGCGGCTCGTAGGTTCCGCTGATGAATCGAACGGCACCCGGTCCAGCACCGTACCGGCGGGCCGCGTGCTCCTCCGCGTCGATGACGGACGCGTGCAGCGACATGCCGAGATACGAATTGGAATTCATGCGAATGCAAAGCCGGTCTTCGCCGCGCAGCCGGACGCGAGGGCCGCGCTCGCCCTCCGGCGCAATCACTTCGACGACGACGGCTTCCTCTCCCTTCGCCGTACCGCGACGATCCAGTTCCGTGACCTGCGACTCGAGTGCAGCGGCGAGACGGTCCAGTGGCATGGCGGTTCGTCCTTGGTCAGTTCAGGCGGAGCCCCGACTCGGGGCCGTGCTTACCCGGCCACCCAGTCGAGCGATCATTTCGGCCGTGGTCGCATCCGCGTCCCAGCGCGGGCGCCAGTCCCATTCCGTGCGCGCCGACGTATCATCGACGCGGCGCGGCCACGACTCGGCGATGGCCTGACGGACCGGATCGATCTCGTAGGTGATCTGGAAGTCGGGCAGGTGTTCGCGGATCGAGGCTGCCGCCTGCTCTGGCGACAGCTGCATCGCCGTCACGTTGAACGCATTGCGATGCTTCAGCCGTGACGGATCGGCTTCCATCAGTTCCATGGCCGCGCGCACGGCGTCCGGCATGAACATCATGTCGAGTTGCGTAGTCGCAGCGAGAAAGCAGGCGTAACGGCCCGTTGTCACGGCGTGATGGAAGATATCGACGGCCCAGTCGGTCGTTCCGCCGCCGGGCGGCGCGACATACGAGATCAGGCCCGGGTACCGGATTCCCCTCGTGTCGAGGCCGAACCGCAAGTGGTAATAATCGCAGAGCAACTCGCCCGCGACCTTGGTGACCCCGTACATCGTGGTCGGCCGCTGCAGCGTGTCTTGAGGCGTCGGATCGGGCGGCGTGCTCGGTCCGAATGCGGCGATGCTGCTCGGCGTGAAGACGGCGCAGCGGGCCTCGCGCGCGACCTCGAGCACGTTGAACAGCGTGCCCAGGTTCACCTCATAGGCACGCTGGGGGTGCTCTTCGGCACGCGCGGAGAGCAGGGCGGCAAGGTGGAACACGGCATCCGCGCCGTGTGCGTCGACGACGGCCGCGAGAGCTGCGGCATCCGTGCAGTCGAGGACCTGAAAGGGGCCATCGTCGAGCCGACCGTCGGCAGGCTGTCGCAGGTCGGTCGCGAGTACTGCCGCTTCGCCGTAGACCGAACGAAGTGCCGGAACGAGCTCGGTGCCGACCTGGCCCGCTGCTCCGGTCACGAGAATGCGCCGCATGCCGACTCCACGATGTCTGATCTCCCTCACCCCACGGCGAGGCCCCGGGTAGCTTAAGCGCGGTCGGCACCGCCGCAAGGTCGCGTCGGAAGCCTTGCCGAAACCACGGCCCGCACGTACGCCTTAGTCCCCGTGACCGCTCCCGGCACGACGACACACGGAGGAAACCGCGAATGGCCGCGGAACCACGCGACGACGAAACCGGCCCGGATCTGGGAGCGCTGATCGCGCGTATCGTGCGCGGCGAGCGGCTCGATGTCGCCGACGCCGAGGCCGCATTCCGCACCGTGATGGAAGGGCGCGCCACGACCGTCCAGATCGCCGCGCTCCTCGTCGCACTGCGGACGCGGCAGGAATCACCGCTCGATATCGCCGGAGGCGTGCGCGCGCTGCGCTCCGCCATGGTGCCCGTGGCCGCCGATCCCGCCGGCCTCGTCGATACGTGTGGCACGGGCGGCGGACGCGTCACGACGTTCAACATCTCGACCGCCGCCGCATTGCTCGCGGCAGGCGCAGGCGTGCGCATCGCCAAACACGGCAATCGCTCCTTCACGTCGCGGTGTGGTAGCGCCGACGTCCTCGCCGAGCTCGGCGTTACGCTCGAGCTTTCCGCAGAAGCGATGGCGCACGTGCTGCACGAGGCCGGCATCGTCTTCATGTTCGCGCCACTGCTGCACCCCGCGATGCGTCACGTCGCGCCGATCCGTCGCGAACTCGGCTTCGGCACCATCATGAATCTGCTCGGCCCACTCACCAATCCGGCCGGCGCCCGCCGGCAAGTCGTGGGTGTCGCCGACCCGGAGCTTCTCGAGCTGATCGCGTCGGCGCTGCACGAGCTCGGCCATGAGCGCGCGCTCGTCGTCCACGGCGCCGCGGGCCTCGATGAGATCAGCCCGATCGGGCGCACACGCATCGCCGACGTCGGGCCCGGCGGCGTGCGGATCGACGAGATCGATGCGGCAGATCTCTTCGACACATCCTCCTTCTCACTCGATCAGCTCGCCGGCGGCGATCCGAAAGACAACGCGCGGATCGTCGCCGGCGTCTTGGATGGATCGGTCGGCGGCGCCGCCCGCGCCGCGGTACTGGTCAACGCCGCGGCGGCGCTACTCGTCGCGGACCGCGTGTCCAGCCTGGCCGACGGCGTCGCAATGGCCGAAGCCGCACTCGCGGCCGGCAGCGGCGTGGCCGCACTGGCGAAACTGCGCGACGCGACGCGCGCGGCAGCCCAAAAAGCCTGACCGGAACGTCAAAAGCGGGCGAAACACGCCGTGTTTCGCCCGCTGGTCCGCACCGATCCGCACCGCTCAGTTCGTCGATACCACCGCCTTCAACGTCCACGGCCCCACGATCGGACCCTGCGCCAGGCGCAGTACCACGACCGTCGTCGTCCGGCGATTCCGCCGCCCCACCACGAAAACCCTTCGCTCCATCAGTACCTCCGGATGACGCCCACGACGATTCCCTGCACAAGCACGTCCTGCGCGGAAAAGAACATCGGTGGCATGGTCACATTGGCCGGCTGCAGCCGGATCCGACCGTCGGACTCCCGATAAAACTTCTTGACCGTCGCCGAGTCGCCGTGCACGAGAGCCACGACCATCTCGCCGTTCATTGCGGTATTGCGGGCGTTCACGATGACGTAATCGCCATCGCGAATCTGCTCCTCGACCATCGAGTCACCGCGCACGCGTAGCACGTAATGCTGGCCGCCCCGCGCCAGCAGATCTTCGGGAACCGCGATGCTCTCCTGGTCCGCGATCGCCTCGATCGGTGCGCCGGCTGCGACCAGCCCGAGCAGCGGCAATTCGACCGCCGACGCGCTGATGCCGACCGGCACCAGCTCGATCGATCGGCTCGCGTTGTAGGACTTCCGGATATAGCCTTTCTGGCGCAGATTCTCGAGATGCTCGTGAACGGTTGCGAGCGATGTATAGCCGAAGTGACCCGCGATCTCCTCGAAGCTCGGCGGATAGCCGTTGTCGCTCAGGAACTCCTCGAGGAAGTCCAGGATCTCCTTCTGACGTTTCGTGAGCGGCATAAGGCGGCCTCTCGGTTGCTGCGAGTCCGGCAGTGGTGCGGGCCGAATGGAACCCGAACAAAAGTATAGACCGAAGGTGAACCGAAGCGCAAGGGGGACGTTGGACCTGCTCGGTCGGATCGTCCAAACCAAGCAGGCGGAGGTCGCGGCACTGCTGCCGCAGGCCGGGCGGCTGCGGGCGGAGGCGGAGGCGGCGCCGCCGACGCGCGGGTTCGCGCGTTCGCTCGAGGCGGGGGAGAGCGTCGCGGTGATCGGTGAGTACAAGCGGCGGTCACCGTCGGCGGGGGGCCTGGGTGGCGAGCTCGGGCCGGGCCCGACGGCTGCGGCCTACGAAGCAGCGGGTGCGAGCGCGCTGAGCGTGCTGACGGACCGTGACTACTTTGGCGGCGAGCTCGCCGATCTGCGAGCGGCGCGGGCCGCGTGTGGGTTGCCCGTCTTGCGGAAGGACTTCGTGATCCACGCGGTGCAGGTCGACGAAACGCGGGCCGCCGGCGCGGATGCGGTGCTGCTCATCGTTCGGGTTTTGACGGACGCGGCGTTGCGCGAGCTGCTGGATGCGTCGATGTCGGTCGGGTTGGATGTCCTGGTGGAGGTCCACGACGAGGTGGAGCTGGCGCGTGCGCTCGATGCGGGAGCGCGGCTGATCGGCGTGAACAACCGCGACCTTTCGACGTTTCGCACCGATTTGGACGTGACGTTCCGCCTGGCGCGGCGCGTCCCGCGTGGCGTGACGTTGGTCGGCGAGAGCGGGATCCAGACGGCGCACGATGTGGAGCGGCTGGGCGGCGCGGGAGTGGATGCGGTCTTGGTCGGGGAAGCGCTGATGCGGGCGGGCGTGGCCGGCGCGGCTGGACTGGGGCTGGCGGGCCGGCCTCGCGTGCCACGCGGGCAGGAGGCGCCACGGTGATCGGCGTCAAGATCTGTGGTGTTTGCCGGCCGGACGATGCGGCCGCGGCCGCATCCGCGGGAGCGACGTACGTCGGCGTCGTCGTCGGCGCGCCGAGCCCGAGGTGGCAGGCCGAGTCGGCCGCACGTGCGATCTTCAGCGCGGCCGCCGGGGCCCGCAGGGTCGGCGTATTCGCGGACGCCGACGTGGACGACGTGCTGCACCTCGCAGACCGGCTGCGGCTGGACGTCGTGCAGTTGCACGGCTCGGAGCCGGCCGACATCGTGGCGCGGGTCGCCGCGGCCGGGGCCTGGCGGATCTGGAAAGCGGTTCGCCCGCGGCGCGCGGCCGACCTGGATGCGGCCCGCGCCGAATGGAGCGATCGTGTGGACGCCTTGCTGATCGACGGCGCGGCGCCGCACGCGCTGGGGGGGGCCGGTGTACGTGCGCCGTGGCATGTGCTGGCGCCGGCACGCTGGAGCGAGGGGCCGGCCTTCGTTCTCGCCGGCGGGTTGAATCCGGGTAACGTGGCAGCTGCCGTCGCAGCGCTCCGACCCGACATCGTGGATGTGAGCTCGGGCGTCGAGGCGAGTGTCGGCATCAAGGACTCCATGCTGATCGACGCGTTTGTGAAGGCTGTCCGAGCTGTCCGTGTCGCGGCGGCAGAACCGGGAGGAACATGAGCGTCGTGCCGAGCCCGACGTCGAGTCCGACGCGCTTCGGCCGATTCGGCGGCCGTTACGTCCCGGAGACCCTGGTCGCGGCGCTCGACGAGCTCGCGGCCGCCTGGGATGCGGCGCGCACCGATCCGGCGTTCTGGGACCAGTTCCACGCCTACCTTCGCGACTACGTCGGCCGGCCCTCGCCGCTGTACCAGGCGGAACGCCTGGGTGAGGCGGCCGGTGGGATCGACGTGTTTCTGAAGCGCGAGGACCTTAACCACACGGGCGCCCACAAGATCAACAATACGGTCGGCCAGATCCTGCTCGCCCGCCGCATGGGAAAACGCCGCATCATCGCGGAGACGGGCGCCGGCCAGCATGGCGTTGCCACGGCGACCGTGTGCGCGCTGTTCGGGCTCGATTGTGTCGTGTACATGGGTGCGGAGGATGCACGGCGGCAGGCGCTGAACGTGTACCGGATGCGATTGCTCGGCGCGGATGTGCGCACGGTCGAGAGCGGCACGCGGACGCTGAAGGACGCGACCAACGAAGCCCTGCGCGATTGGGTGGCTACCGTCGGTGACACCCACTACATTATCGGATCGGTCGTGGGCCCCGATCCGTTCCCGCGCCTCGTCCGCGACCTGCAATCCATCATCGGACGCGAAACTCGTGAACAGCTCCAGTCCGCGGTGCACCGGCTTCCGGCTGCCGTGATCGCCTGTGTCGGCGGCGGCTCGAACGC
>JBFJPA010000133.1:0-9938 GCA_041617355.1 Longimicrobiales bacterium | reverse complement strand
CGAGCAGGGTCGGCGGATGGACGGCCGGCACACCGAAGAGCAAGCCCCGCAGGAACCGACCGGCCAGCACGGCCGCGCCGAGGCCGGCCACGAGCCCGAACCCGGCCGGAACCAGGCCGGCCCGCAGAGTCTCTCGCCGGATATCCGCCGTGCGGGCGCCGAGCGCCATACGCAGCCCGAAGTCGGGCCTGCGGGCCCCGACGAGGTGGGACATGACGCCGTACACGCCGAAGGCGCCGAGCAGCAGGGCAAGGGCACCGAACGAAGCGAGCGCCAGTGCCGTGAAGCGGTCGCGTGCCATGGAATCGCCGAGGACCTCCGTGAGCGGGCGGACGTGCAGGATGGGCACGTCCCGGTCGACCGACGAGACCGCAGCGCGGGCCTCCGCCACGAGTCGAGTCGCGCGCGGACCTTCGACCGTGATCACCATCGCAGCACCACCCCGTGACCATTGTGCGACCGGCACGTACAGCTCCGGCAGGGGCGCCATGTCGAGCTTGAACTGGCGGACATCGCCGACGACACCAACGATCCGGTGCGTCATGTTGCCGAACAATCGGATTTGCCGGCCGACCGCCTCTTCGCCGGGCCAGAGCAGCTCCGCGAGCGCCCGATTCACGAGCATGACCCGCTCCCCTCCCTCGCGGTCTGCGTCGGTAAAGTCGCGCCCCGCGACGAGTCTCTGATCGACCGTCTCCAGATAGCCCGGCGTAATCATTCGAAAGTTCGCCGCAGGCAGCGGCGCATTGGCGGGCGGCGCGTGACCTTCCGCCAGGTAGGGGAAGCTCCAGTTGCCGACGGTGAAGGGCAGCAAGTGAATGCCGCCGACCGCGGTCACACCGGGGAGCGCCCTCAGCCGAGCCATTACCTCCGCGTGGTATTGCGTAAGACGCTCACCCGAGTAGCGATCGGCGGGCGCCATGACCTCGACCGTCAGGACGTCGGCCGGATCAATGCCGGGATCGACGGCCCGCAGTGTGGCGAAGCTGGTCAGAACGAGTCCGGCGGCGGCCGTCAACACGGTGGCCATCGCCAGCTCGGAGGCGACGAGCGCGCGGTTCAGCCGGTGCGTCGATCGATTCCGACTCCCGCCGCGCACGCCGCCGTGAAGCTCGTCCCGGATGTGTCCGGCGGTCGCACGCAACGCTGGCAGCAACGCCGACAGCAGCAACGCAGCAACCGTGACCACCACCGCGAATGTGAGAACGCGCACGTCGGGCGCGAGCCCGTCGACGCGCGGCAGGCCTGATGCTTCGGCGACGTGAACCGCCGAGAGGAGGCCGAACGCCAGCACGACGCCCAGGCCCCCGCCGAATGCCGCGATCAGCGTGCTTTCCAGCAGCTGCTGACGCACCAGTCGCCCGCGACTCGCACCCAGGGCCGCCTGTACGGCGAGCTCCCGTCGTATCGAGCCCGTGCGCGCGAGCAGCAGATTGGCGAGGTTGCCACACGCAATCAGCAGAACGAGGCCGACGGCGCCGAAGAGAATCCACAGCGTCGATCGCACATCGCCCACTACGGCTTCGCGCAGCGCGACGACGGATGCAGCCTGTACGTTCTCCTCTTCGAGCCGGCCGGGATACTGCGTCGCCAGCCTCGCCGCCACGGACTTGATCTCGGTGTCCGCACGCTCGACCGTCGCTCCTGGCGCGAGCCGCGCGATCACGTCGTTTACGTACCATGAGCTGTCCGACGCGACCGTGTGGCCGGCGGCGAGGTGCAGCGGAATCCACACGTCGACGTCGTGCAGCAGCGTCTGGTGCCCGGCGGGCATGACGCCGATGATTTCACGTTCTTCGTGGTCGTAGCCGCTGAGCCGGATGCGCCGCCCGATGACGCGCGGGTCACCCCCGAATCGGGACTGCCAGAATCCGTGGGCGAGCAGGACGACGGCCGAACGGTCTGGCGACGTTTCCGCCGAGTTGAACGCACGGCCAGGCTGAGGGCGTACCGCAAACACGTCGAAGTAGCCGGCATCCACGACGGCCGCCCTGACCATCACGGCATCCCCTTCGCCGGTCAGCGTCAGGCTCCAGCGCGACAGGCCGGTCACCGAGGAGACCGTGCCCAGCGACGCGCCGAGCTCGCGGGACAGCGAGATGTTCGCGTTCTGCGCCGGCCAGAGCTTGACGAGCCGATCCGGCTCGACGTACGGCAACGGCCGCAGCACGACTGCGTTCAACACCGTGAACATCGCGACCGAGGCGCCGATGCCCAGCGCCATCGTCGCCACGGCGACAAAGGCGTAACCCCTATTCCGGCGCAGCCGGCGGGCGCCCGTGCGCAGGTCGCGCCACCAACCCATCAGCCAGCCACGACGCCGCCATTCCCTGGATCGCTCCATGTCGATCGCGCGGAGCTGGTCACGGACGCGACGCATATCGCCGAACGCTTCCAGCGCGCGGGCCCGAGCCTCTTGTTCCGACAGTCCCTGCGCCATCAACTCTTCGACCCGACCTTCCAGGTGAAAGCGCAGCTCATCGTCGACATCGCGCGACGCCGAGAGCCGCGGCGGGCCTGCCTCGCCGGGCCGCTTCACAATGCCTCGCCCGGATCGAGCAGGACTTTCGCGACCGCGCGCACGTGATCGACCCAGCCGGCTCGCTCACGCTCCAGCCGACGCCGACCCTTCGCCGTCAGCCGATAGAACTTCGCGCGCCGCCGCCGGTCCGAAACGCCCCAGCGCGACGCGAGCTGCCCATCACGCTCGAGCCGGTGCAGCGCCGGGTAAAGCGCACCTTCCTCGATCTTGAGCCCGTCCTCCGCCGCGGCTTCGATCCGTCGCCGGATCTCGAGGCCGTGTTGCTCCCCGTCCTCCAGGGCGCGCAGCAGCAATAGACTGAGTGTGCCGTAAAGCGTACTGGCGTCGATCGGGCTCATGCGTCAGCTCCCGCGGTGCGAGTGTGCCGTTATCTAATCCGCTTAGACTAAGCGTGCAAGGGAAGGGTTGGAGACGAAGGACGAGCGACAGAAAACGCGGGATGAACGGCGGGAGACGAACCGCGAGTGTGGCAGGTCGGGTGGCAGGGCCGGCGGTAAGACCGCAGAGGGCGATCGCGCGGCCCCGTTACCTGCCCCTGCCCGCGCCCCGCGGCCCGGCGAAGCCTACGGATTCCACCACCAGGTGGCTTTGATCATGAAGACGTTGTCGGGGCGGAGGCTGAAGAGCCCGGACATGTCGTCGGCGAGGTCGAAGCGGCCGGCCGCGGCGGCGTCGAGGTCGCGCGGCGAGATGCTGCGGGAGCGGTTCTGCTGCCAGACGAGGAAGAGGGCGGAGCCGGGCCGCCACTCCCAGCGCAAGACGGCGCTGCCGCGCAGGGAGCGCAGGTTGAAGTCGGGGTCGTTGACGGTGAATGCCGAGCTGGGACCGTTGCCGTCGGCGTCGATCCGGTAGACGCCGTTCGCTCTGGACGCGGAGCCCTTGTCGATGCCGTATACGTCGAAGTCGAAGGACGCGGGCGCGGTCAGCTCCTTGAGGTTGCCGTAGTCGCCGGTGGACAGGAACGGCTGGGCGTACATCTCGAGCGTGAGCGAACGGTTGAACGTCAGGTTGAGTCGCGTCTCGATGCCGAGTGTGGTCTGTGCGAGGTCGGCGAAGACGTAGCGGCGACCGAGGGTCGAGGTCGCCGTCGGGTCGGTGACGCGCGTGACGTACTGGGCCGTCGTGCGGCTGCGCGTGAAGTTGGGACCGATCTCGATGGAGACGTTGCTGGCGGGCCGGAGCCCGAGGGTGATGTTGGAGCCGAGGCGCCAGCCGCCGCTGTCGTCCGTGCCGCCGTTGAAGGAGAACCGGCCGGTGTACGCCTTCCGCGAGTCGGTGGAGATGAAGAGGAATCCGGAGGTCTGGGCCGGTTCGATGGCGAGCACGCCGCCGCGCGTGAGTCGGTCGTCGAGCGACTCGAAGCGGCGGGTGAGGTTGTAGCCGAAGCCCCAGTAATTGGCGAGTTGGCCGTGGCCACCGAGGCCGATGCTGTTCGTGAGGCGATCACCGCCGAAATTCCAGGTGAAGTCGGGCCCGATGCGGATGTTGTAGCGTCGGAACACGGGACCGGGCACGGTCTGGTCGCGGCTGAAGTTGAGCTCGAGAGAGACGCGGTCCGCGGCCGTCTGGAAGCCGAGGTCGTTGACCTCGAAGCCGGGGCTGATCGCGGACAGGCTTGCGTTGCCCTGCCAGAGGCCGGCGCGCTTACCGATCTCGAACTTCGCGGACCAACCGCCGAGCGATGTCGCAGCCGAGTCGACCTCGATGTGATCGGCGTCGGGACGGTGGTAATAGCGGGCGGATGCGCGCTGTGCTGCGATGATGGCATCCGTGGTGCCGCTGATCCGGCTGCCCGTGATGAAGCCGCTCGCGCTCCACGTCCGGTTTTTCCACTCGTGTCGGAAGTCGAGGCCACCGGTGAAGGCGGAGCTGCGCAGCCGCGCGGCGAGGGCATCGTCGTCGAGGTCCCGGTTGACGCTGGTGCCCAGGATGCCCAACGAAGTCTGGCCCTCGCGCCAGTCGCGGCGGACCCGTCCGACGAAGTAGTTCGTGAGTGGCTCGACGGGCGCGCGGCTCGTCGCCTGGCCGGCATCGACGTAGGGCGCCTCTTCGAGTGCGGTCAGCGCTTCGATCACGCCGAAGGACCAGCCGCTCGCGGTGCGGCCAGTCAGCTTGGCCGCGCCGAGGATCGTGGTCGCCTCGGGCCGGTCGATGTCGGCGGCCGCGTCCGGGGTCGCGCCCTGGGGCGCGCGGCCGATGCGCCGCGTGTAGACGAGTTGGGCGTCACCTCCGCCGCCACCGCCACCGCCCCCGCCGCCGAAGAACCCGCCACGACCCCCACCCCCGCCGCCCATTCCACCCACACCGCTCTGACCGAAGCGGAAGACGTCGGCGCCCTCGACGAAGAAGGGCCGCGTCTCGTCGAAGCGGGTTTCGAACGCCGTAAGGTTGATGACGGCGGGGTCGAGCTCGACCTGGCCGAAGTCAGGATTCACGGTCGCGTCGAGCGTGAGGTTCGAGGACGGACGGTACTTGAGGTCGACACCGAACCCCGCGTTCATGGCGGAGCCATCCCGGAACGGGTTCCCGAACGACACGTTCGCGTTGCGCTCGACGGCGCGGTAATCGGCTCGGCCCACCATGTATGGCAGGACCTCGAGCGGTTTGCCAGCGCCCGATTGCAGGCCATCGATTCCCGAGAGATGGCCGTAGCGCGGCACACCGCCCCGCTGGCGGCGGGGCGTGTACGAGAAGACGGAGTGCTCCTGCTTCCGGATAATGCGACGCTCGAGCTGGATCCCCCACGTCTGGACCTCGGCGCGACTGAAGCGGAGCTGGCTGAACGGGATCCGCATCTCGACGACCCAGCCGGAGTCGGTCACCGTCGTGGCCGAGTTCCAGACCGGTTCCCAGGAATCGTCACCGCGGAACGTGTTGCTGCCTGACATGACCTCGTCGCGTTGAACGCCGGATGGGTTTACCGCGAAGCGGTAGGCCGTGAGGTGATCGTGATGGCTGTCGAGGGCGACGGCGAACCAGTCGGAGTCCGGCAGGTCGGCGTCCCGCCGGCCGAGCCGGGTCGAGACCGGACCGGAATCGTAAAGGGTCGCAGCGATGTAAAGGGCCCGGTCGTCGAAGACGATGCGCACCTCGGTCCGCTCCGACGCGGGTGCGCCCCCGGTCGGCTCGAGCTGGATGAATCCGGTCGCCGGCTGGGCCGTCTGCCAGGCCGCCTCGCGGAGCCGGCCATCGATTTCAATGGAGGTTGTTGCGCGCATGGCCATGGCGGTCGGCGCCGCGGCGTGATCCAAGACCGGCGCGTTCGCCCTGGCCGCGCCGCTCCCGTTTGCCGTCGTCGTGTCCTGTGCCCACGTCGCGCCGCCCGGAGCGGCGAAAGCTGCCGCCAGACCGATGGCCGGGCCGAGCGAAATCGATAAAAACGAACGTCGACGTGTGAATCGCGACAAGGCTCCTCCGCAACCGCGCACAGGGCGAGACCCGGCATGGTGAGGGCGCCGGACCGCAACCTATAATAACGCGCGGGCGCGCTGAAACGTTGGGGGCGCCCTTCGCCGATTCGTTGCGGGAACCCCCGCGGGGAGCGACTCGGCGGCCACGCGTCCCGGCTATTGACCCCGTTGACACGCCGCGCTAATTCGGGGGTCGATTCCCCACCTCGACACCCCAAAACGCGAGAGCCTTGAAGCCACGCAGGCAGCGAACCGTACGACGGCCCGACCTCGTGAAGATGTTCTCGATGATGGGGCTGTTCTTCCTGGTCGTGTGTGCGGTGGGCATTCTGCGACCGATCCGGAATGCGCTGGCGCTGGACGGGCTGGCGCAGACGGATTTCTACAAGGTGTACCTGGTGAGTGCGGTGGTGGTCGCGTTCGTACCGGCGTACAACCGACTGTCGAACCGCTGGCCGTGGCGCTGGCTGATCCCGGCCGTCGCGCTCTTCTTCGCGACGAACCTGCTCGTGTTCCGAGCGCTGTATGTGGAGGGCAGTACGGCGTTCGGCCTCATGTTCTACGGCTGGTACGACCTGTTCGCGGCCGCGCTGGTCACGCAATTCTTCATGGCGACCCAGCTGTTCTTCGATGCGCGGCTGGCCCGGCGCGCCTACCCGCTCGTGATCGCCGGCGGCTCGATCGGTGCGACGCTGGGTGGTGCGATCACGGGCTTCTTCGCCGAGCGGGTCGGCACACCCAATCTGATGCTCGTGGCGGCCGCGCTGATCGCCCTGTTCAGTGTCGGCATCCCGATCATCTGGGCCACGGATCCGCCGTTCGAGCGACAGCCGGGAAAACGGCGCGCGAAGCTGAGCCGGGGTGACCTGACCGCGATCGCAGCAAATAGGCAAGTGCGACTGATCGCGGGCATGGTGCTGATCACGATTCTGACCAAGCAGCTGATCGACTACGAGTTCAACACGCTCACGAAGGTCGTCTTCGTCGAGCGCGATGCGATCAGCGCGTTCCAGGGGAAATTCAACGCGGCGACGCAATGGCTGCCGATCGTCGCGCTGGCCGCGTTGCAGCCGTTGCTGCGGCGCTTCGGCGTGGGCGTGGCGGTGCTGCTGCTGCCGGTGGCCATGTTGCTGACCGGGACGGGGCTGCTGCTCTTCTTCGGCCTGTGGGCGGCGGTCGCGGCGAAGGCGGCGGAGACCAGCCTGCGCTATTCGGCGGAGCGCGCGGGCCGTGAGATCCTGTACGTGCCGATCCCGGACGAGATCAAACTGAAGGCGAAGACGTACATCGACGTCGCCGTCGAGAAGGGCGTCGGCAAGGTCACGTCGGCCGGGCTGATCTTCGTCCTGCTGCTGTTCATGGACTATCGCTGGATTCCTGCGGTGGCCGTGGTGCTGGCCGCGTTCTGGGTCGCCATGGCGCTGTCGGTGCGCCGCGAATACGTACGGGCCCTGTCGGGCGCGATGGAGGGACGCTTCGCGAGTCTGCGAGGCGTGTTCGCCACGTTGGCCGATGCCAGCACCGCGCCGGTACTGGAGAAGGCGCTCCAGGGCGATGCCCGCCAGGCCACCTTCGCCCTCGACCTGATCGAACAGTCGCCGCTGGATGAAACGACGCGACTCGTTCCAATCCTGCTCGGTGCGACGGGGCACGCGTCGGCGCGGGTGCGGGCCCGAGCGCTGGATCTGCTGACCCGGGTCTCCCCCGCCGTCGACGTCGAGGTCGTGCGAGACCGCGTGTGCGATCCGGATCCGGACGTGCGCGAGGCGGCCGTCCGTCTCCTCGCCGCGGCACGCCAGGGCCAGGAGGCTGAGGTCTACGAAGACCTGCTGGCCCGGCGTGAGCCGGAGGTGCGCACGGCCGCGCTGGCCTGCCTCGTGCGCGGCGAAGTCGCGGGCGGCGCCGTCGACGTCGCGCGTCGGATCTACGGCGGTCGCGGCCGCCTCGTGGAAGAGGTGGGCGGCGAAGATGCGCGCATCGAGATGGCACTGGCCGCCGGCGCCCTCGGAGGTGGCCCTGACGCGGTGCGCATCCTCTCGCACTTGCTCGATGACGACGATGCGCGAGTGTCCAGCACCGCGCTCTACAGCGCGGCCCACCTGCACGAGCCGACGCTGTTCCCGAAGCTGGTCGATGGACTCGCGCACCGGGGCACCCGGGTGGCGGCACGGGACGCGCTGGTCAGCCAGGGCGATGCCATCGTGCCCTTGCTGGTTGATCGACTGCTGGCGCGAAACGGCGTCGAGGCGGTGCGACGCAACATTCCGTCGGTCCTGGCCCGTATCCCGTCGCCCGATTCGGTCCACGCGTTGATCCGCTGCGCCGTCGCTCCGGAAACGGAACAGATTCTGGATTACCGCGCGCTGAAGGCGCTGAGCAAGCTGCGCGCGCGGAACCCGGATCTGGCGTTCGACGCCGTGGCGGCGTGGGCGTTGCTGGATCGCGAGGTCTCCGCCGCGGCCCGTTTCGGCGAGGCGCACGCGTCGCTACGGGGCGCACGGGCGGGCGGGCCGGCCGTCGCGCTGCTGGCGCGGGCATTGCTCGACGCATGGGCCGAACGGCGGGAGGGCGCGTTCCGCGTGCTCGGGTTGCTTTTCCCTCCCGACGACGTCTATCGTTGCTACCTCGCCGTCGTGCGCGGCGACCGCGTGTCACGGGCGAACGCGCTCGAGTGGCTCGAAACGACACTGGGCTACCACCAGTTCGGTCGTCTCGCGCCCGTGCTGGGGCCGGAGCCCACGGCCGGCGTAACGGAGGATGCCGCACGCGTCCTCGATTCTCTCCGTCGCGAAGAAGACAACTGGCTCGCGCGCTGTGCCGAGTACGCCGCGCGTGAGCTCGCTGCGGGCCCTGCCGCCGCGACTGGCCCCAGGAGCGCACCCATGGATCCTGTCGAAACGGTCCTCCTTCTCCAGAGCGTGGACGTGCTGCGTGATGCGAAGAGCGCGCACCTCGCCCTGCTCGCATCCATTGCCGAAGAGATCGACGCCGACGTGGGCACCGTGCTCGTTCGCGAAGGCGAGCCGGCCGACGCGTTGTACGTGATCGTCCGTGGCAAGGTGAGCTTGCGCGGGCGAGGCAGCGCGCTGGAAGCGGGCGAAGGCGAAGCGTTCGGCGCGTGGGCCCTGATCGAAGAAGCACCCAGCGTCGTCGAAGCCAAAGTTACCGCGCCGTCCCACCTGTTGCGTGTGAATCGCGAGGAGTTCTACGACCTGATGTCCGAGTATCCCGAGCTGGCGATCGGCCTGATGCAGGGCCTGGCGCGGCGCATGCGCACACTGGTCGCATGAGTGCGGAGCGCGCCGCCGTCGACCGCACCCCGACGGTGCTGGTGGTTGATGACGAGGAAATGGTGTGCACCTCGATCCGCACGTTTCTCGAGTTGGAGACGCCGTATCGGGTCATCACCTACACGTCGCCGGCGAAGGCCCTCGCCGAGACGGACCTCGATACGATCGATGTCGTCGTCGCCGACTTCATGATGCCCGACCTGGACGGTGTCGCGTTCCTGAAGGAGGTGCGGGCCCGCCGGCCGCACGCCGCGCGGATCCTGCTCACGGGGTATGCGGACGTGGAGAACGCGATCCGCGCGATCAACGAAGCCGGCCTGTACTACTATCTCGAGAAGCCGTGGGACAACGAGCACCTGAAGCTCGTCATCCGGAACGGGATCGAGCGGTCGTCGCTTGTGCACGAGCTGGATGCGCGCATCAGCGCGCTGGAGCACGCGAACTCCGAGCTGTTCGCGATCCGGCAGCGGCTCATCCGCGCGTTCCTGTGAGCACGCCGCGCGCGACAGACGCCGATGCGCTGGCGGAAGCCATCAATGCCGCCAAGCTAGCGACGCTGGGCATGTTGATCGCGGGCGTGGCACACGAGCTGAACACGCCGATCGGCGCTCTGGGCAGCAACCACGATGTGCTGAAACGGGCGCTGGCGCGTTTGCAGGACATTCTCGCGGACGAGGTCGTGGAGCCGGACGAGCT
>JBFJPA010000132.1:0-9946 GCA_041617355.1 Longimicrobiales bacterium | reverse complement strand
GTGAGCGTAGACGCCGATGAGGACGGGCACCGTGATCCAGGTCCCGAGCCAGGGCGCCAGGATGCCGAGTCCGACCAGGATGAGGCCCGCCCGGAACCAGGTGGCGAAACGCCCGCGCGTCATTTCGTGGACGGCGAGGCGTGCGTGGGCGGTGACGGGTGTCAGCGTGTGTTCGGCCGCGACCATGAGCAAGTGTGCCGCGGAGAACAGTGCGACCAACCGCAGGTGTGCGGCCGAGCCGCCGGCGACGACGCCGCCGATGGTCACGTCCACGACCAGATCGACGGCGGTCAGGAGCGCCGCGCCGAGCAGGACCGCCTCGACGACGAGGTGCACGGGTGCGAGCGGATTCTGCCACAGGTCGCGGGCCTTCGCCTGCGCGAACAGGTAAGCCGTGTACGTGGCCGTCAGCACGGCCAGCGGCGCGCCGAACAGGAGCGCGATGCCGCGCACGAGATCGGCACGGCTGAGCAGAGCCGCACTCAAGTGGACGACGAGCACGACCGCGTAGGCCGTGATGATGAACGCGCCGCGCACGAGCCAGCTCTTCCACTGCGGGCGCAAAAAGATGTAATGGAAGCGGCGGGCGTGCTCGAGATCGGCGATGAGCAGGAGTCCCGTCAGTCCGAGAAAGAGCAGGCCGAGCAAGGGCGCATAGAACATCGTGTTCGCGCCACCCCACGGCGCGACGCCGAGCACGGACAGCAGGACCGCCACCAGGTAGATGCCGGTCGAGAGTCCCTTCGTCCACGTGTACAGGCTGACGCGCCAGTCCCACGGTGCGCGGTGCGTCACATCGTACGAGACGATGGCAGCCGCCGCACTGCTGGCCGGACCCGGGTGCCCGGCGTTGACGATGCCGGGCCCGCTCTGCTGCTGACTCCAGAGGAACATGCCGCCCTCGGGCCGTCTCGCCGCGAGTGGGTCGAGCGTCGTTTGGTGCGCACCCTTGTAGAACAACTTCGGCCGCGTGTCCTTTTCCGGACGTCGCACCTGAACGGCATCGCCGTGCACGATGCGCGAGACTTTGGACGAGGCGTCGTTCAGGTCGCCGACGAGGATGGCCTCCGTCGGACACACGACCACGCAGGCCGGCTCCAGGCCGACATCAATGCGGTGCGCGCAGAAGTTGCATTTCTCGGCCGAGTGGTCGTCCGGGTTGATGAAGATCGCGTCGTACGGGCATGCCGCGATGCAGGCCTTGCAGCCGATGCAGATCGACTTGTCGAAATCGACGATGCCATCGGGCCGCTTGTACATGGCGGCGGTCGGGCAGGCAGTCACGCACGGCGGGTGCTCGCACTGATTGCAGCGCGTGACCTGGAACGCGCGGCGGGCGCGCGGGAAGGCGCCGACGTCGACGTACTTGACGTAGGTGCGGGTGACCGAGAGCGGCACCTCGTTTTCCGACTTGCAGGCGGTGGTGCACGCGTGGCAGCCGATGCACCGGGTGTGGTCAATGACCTTTGCCCAGGCGACGAGGTCTGTGGCGGCCCGTTCGCTCTCGAGTGCGGCGTGCAGATCAGCCTCGCGTCGCAGCGGTGGGGGACGTCCGGTGGCTGCCGGTCGTCCCGTGGCGTGTGCTCGCGAATGTAGGAGGGCGCCGGCGTTGCCGCGAGGCCTGATTCGCGCTTGCCGCTTGCCGCCGGCTGTCGGGCCGCACATCCTGCGATTCGCCGGACATCACCCGATTCGGAGAATCGACCATGCCGAAGCGACTCGTTCTCGCCCTGCTCGTGCCGGCGCTCGTTGCCGGTGGCTGCGAGGCGCCAGCCGAGCGCTTCGACCTCGTGCTCGCCGGCGGCCGCGTGCTGGACGGCAGCGGCACGCCGGCCGTCGCCGCGGACGTGGGAATCCGGGATGGCCGCATCGCGCGCGTCGCACCTTCACTTCGAACCGATTCGGCCGCCCGCATCATCGATGTCGCGGGCCTCGTCGTCGCGCCGGGATTCATCGACCTGCACACGCACCTCGACCCCTTGCTCCGCCTGCCGGATGCCGAGAGCCACGTTCGCCAGGGCGTGACGACGGCGCTGGGCGGACCGGACGGCGGATCGCCGTGGCCGCTCGGGACCTACCTCGACTCCGCGGCCGCATCAGGGCTCGGCATGAACGTCGCGTTCTTGGTCGGCCACAACACGATCCGCGAAGCTGTCATGGGTCTCGCCGACCGTGCTCCGACGGCCGACGAGCTCGAACGCATGAAGGCAATGGTCGCCGACGCAATGAAGGAGGGTGCCTTCGGCCTGTCGACCGGTCTGCGTTATCTGCCTGGCGCGTTCTCGGAGACCGACGAGGTCATCGCGCTGGCGAGCGTTGCCGCTTCGGCCGGCGGCATCTACACGTCGCACCTGCGCGACGAGGGTCTGCAGCTGTTGGACGGCGTGGGCGAAGCGATCCGGATCGGGCGCGAGGCGAACATCCCGGTCGTACTGACGCACCACAAGGTCGTGGGCTCGCCGATGTGGGGGGCGAGCGAACGCACCCTTGCCATGATCGATTCGGCACGCGCGGCAGGCATCGATGTCATGGCCGACCAGTATCCGTACACGGCGACCTACACGGGAATCTCGATCCTCGTCCCGCCATGGGCATTGGCCGGCGGAGACGCCGCGTTCCTGCGACGTGTCGCTGATCCTGCCCTGCGCGACAGTGTGATGGCCGGCATCATCTGGAACATCGAGAACGACCGTGGCGGTGGCGACATCGCGCGCGTCCAGCTCGCGCGCGTGTCGTGGGACACCTCGCTCGAAGGGCAGACGCTGGCCGATTGGGCGACTCGCGAGGGCCGCCCTGTCACGGCGCGCACAGGTGCGGAACTGGTCATCGAGGCGATCCGGCGAGGCGGTGCCAGCGCGATCTATCATGTGCTCGATGAGGCCGATGTCGAACGCATCATGAAGCACCCGTGGACGGCAATCGGATCGGATGGCCGTCTGACCCAGCCGGGCGAGGGGCACCCGCATCCGCGCTGGTACGGCACGTTCCCACGCGTGCTCGGCCAATATGTGCGCGAGCGCGGCGTGCTCACGCTCGAGGACGCGGTCCGCAAGATGACATCGCTGCCGGCCGACCGGATGGGACTCACGGACCGGGGCCGGCTCGTAGAGGGCGCCTGGGCCGACATCGCCGTGTTCGACCCGGCCACCGTCATCGATCGGGCCACGTTCGAAGCGCCGCACCAGTATCCGGCCGGGATTCCGTTCGTCATCGTCAATGGCACCGTGGTCGTGGACGCCGAGGCGTTCACGGCCGCGCGGCCGGGCCGGGTGCTTCGCCGCGGAGGATCGTGAAGCCGGGCCGACCGTTCCTGACCGCGCGCTGGTCGCACCTCGCGCTGATCACATACGCCGTGCCGCGTGAACTCGTGACCGCGTGTTGCCCGCCCGGCTGCGAGCCCGATGATCGCGACGGCGCATGCTTTGCCAGTCTGGTCGCCTTTGATTTTCTCGACACTCGCGTCCTCGGCGTGCCCTGGCCCGGCCACCGCGACTTCCCGGAGATCAACCTGCGCGTCTACGTCCGGCGCAATGGCGAACGCGGTGTCGCCTTCGTGCGCGAGTTCGTGCCGAAACCACTCGTCGCATGGATCGCGCGAGGTGTGTACGGCGAGCCCTACGACGTCGCCGGAATGGACTCGCTCGTGGAGTCGGCGGACGGGGAGGTCACCGTGACCCACGTGTTGCGCCGGGATGGACACGTCCACGTCGTCCATGTCATCGCGGAGTCCGAGCCCGTGCGGCCGCCGGCGGAAGGCTTGGACCACTTCTTCAAGGAGCACCGCTGGGGTTACGGCACCGACCGGGCCGGCCGGCTCGTCCGCTACGAGGTCGAACATCCTGTCTGGGACGTCTTGCCCATCCGCGAGCTGCGCCTGGAATGGAACTTCGGCGCGGTGTACGGGGATGCATGGTCGTTCCTCGACGAGGCGGAGCCGTTCCATACGGCGCTCGCCGTCGGCTCGGACGTGACGGTTTACCCACGTATCCGCGAGTGACGGACATGGCGGAGCAGAAGCACGCGGTGATCCTTTTCGATGGCGTCTGCAACCTGTGCAACGCCAGCGTCGATTTCGTCGTGCGGCACGACCGGAAGGACCGCTACCGTCTTGCGCCGCTGCAGAGCGAGGTCGCCCGGGAAATGCTCGGCGACCTGGCGTTCGACGCGGCCCAGACCGACAGCATCGTCCTCATCGAGAAGCGCGGGACGTCCATGCAATCGACCGCCGCGCTCCGCATTGCGCGGGGTCTCGGTTTGCCGTGGAGCCTGCTCTACGCCTTCATCGTGATTCCACGGTTCGTACGCGACCGCGTGTACGCGTGGATCGCGCGGAACCGGTACCGCTGGTTCGGCCGTCGCGACACCTGCCGCGTACCGACGCCGGCGGAGCGCGCGCGTTTCCTGGCCGTGCTCGCGGCACTGCTGTTGGTTGGCTGTGCACCCGCCGAGCAAGCGTCCGGCGACGACGCGCGTACGGCCATCCGCATCGTCTTCGTCACACACGGCCAGGCGGCGGACCCGTTCTGGTCCGTCGTATCCAACGGGGCGCGTGCCGCGGCCGCCGACCTCGGCGTGCGCGTCGAGTATCAGGCGCCGACGTCGTTCGACATGGTCGAGATGAGCAGCCTGATCGACGCGGCAGTCGCCTCCCGGCCCGCGGCGTTGGTCGTGTCCATCCCCGACACGGCCGCACTGGCCCGGGCGGTTCGGGCCGCGGCGGCAGCGCTGCCCGTCATCAGCATCAACTCCGGCGCGGAAGCGTGGCGGCAGCTGGGTGTGCTCGCACACATCGGACAGACCGAATACGAGGCTGGCTTTGCCGCGGGCGAGCGGTTGCGTGCGTCCGGCGCGGTCCGCGTGTTGTGCGTCAATCACGAGGTCGGCAACGCCGCCCAGGACCTGCGTTGCACCGGCCTCGCCGATGCGGTTCGAGAGGCGGGCGGCACGACTCGCGTGTTGGCCGTCGACCTCGCCGATCCCGACGACACGCAGCAACGCATCGTGAACGCGCTCAGGAGCGATGCGGCCGTGGATGCGTTGCTCACGCTCGGCCCGGCGGCCGCGGATCCCGCACTCGCGGCACTGCAGGCGGCCGGACGCATGGGCTCCGTTCGGTTCGCGACGTTCGATCTCACGACGGCGGTGCTGGAAGCGCTACGCGACGGCCGTATGCTCTTCGCGCTCGACCAGCAGCAGTACCTGCAGGGTTATTTGCCCGTCGCCTTCCTCGTCACCTATCTCGAGACCGGCGCCGTACCGGGCGGCGGCGATGTCGTTCGTACCGGCCCCGGGTTCGTGACGCCGGACAACGCCGCAGCCGTGATGGACGCCGCCGCGCGCGGCGTGCGTTGAGCTTGCCCCGGCGCGCGTGGCTGGCCCGGCCCGAGCTGGGCGCCGTTGCCGGGACCGTCCTCGTCTGGGCCGTCTTCACCCTCGCCGCCGGCATTCGCTTCACGGGTGCGGACGGATTCGTCAGCGCCCTCAATGCGGCTGCGCCGCTCGGCATCCTCGCCGTCGCCGTTGCTCTGCTCATGATCGGCGGCGAGTTCGACCTGTCGGTCGGTTCGCTGATCGGCGCGTGCGGCATGACGGCGGCCCTGCTCGTCGCGCATTTCGGCTGGCCGTTCTGGCCGGCCGCTTTCGTTTCTTTGTTGCTCGCCATCGCCGTCGGACTGCTCAATGGCTTTATCGTGCTGCGAACCGGCCTGCCATCGTTTCTCGTCACGCTGGCCACGTTGTTCGTGTTGCGCGGTCTGACCATCGGCACGAGCCGAGCGGTCACCGGACGGACCCAGCTCGGGGGACTGGCCGACGCGGCCGGCGCCATCGCGAACGGACTTTTCGCCAGTGACGTCGGCTCCGTGCGTGCCGCCGTATTCTGGTGGATCGCGCTGACGCTGGTCGGCGCATGGATCCTTTCGCGTACCGCGCCCGGCAACTGGATCTTCGCGACCGGCGGCGATGCGCGAGCCGCGCGGGCTTCCGGCGTTCCCGTCACGCGCGTGAAGCTCGGCCTGTTCGTCGCGACGGCCGTGGCGGCCTGGCTCGTCGCCATGATCCAGGCGGTACGGTTCGGCGGCACGGATGCACTGCGGGGCGAGGGTCAGGAGTTTCGGGCCATCATTGCGGCCGTGATCGGTGGCGCATTGCTGACCGGCGGCTGGGGCTCCGTCATCGGCGCCGCGCTCGGCGCGCTCATCTTCGGCATGGTGCAGCAGGGCATCGTCATCACCGGCATCGACGCGGACTGGTTCCAGGTCGTGCTCGGCGTGATGCTGCTCGCTGCCGTGCTCTTCAACGAGGCCGTGCGCCGGCGAGCCGCGGCGATGCGATGAGTGCTCCCCTGCTCCGCATCGTGAACGTGCGCAAGGCGTTCGGCAACGTCGCCGCCTTGCGGGGAGTCTCCTTCGACATCGACGCCGCCAGTGTGACGTGTCTGCTCGGCGACAACGGCGCCGGCAAGTCCACGCTGATCCGCGTCCTTTCCGGCGTCCACCGCGCCGACGATGGTCTCGTTCTGCTGGACGGCCGACCGACGGTGTTTCGTTCACCGCGGGACGCACGCGCGGCCGGCGTCGCCACCGTCCACCAGGAACTCGCGTTGCTACCGCTCATGAGCGTCTGGCGCAACTTCGTGCTGGGTGCGGAGCCGACATGTGGCGCGGCGCCGTTCCGCCGCATCGACGTTGGACGCGCCCGTGCCATGACCACGGAGGGCCTCGCCCGCCTCGGTGTGTCGCTCGAGGACATCGATCGCCCGGTTGCGACGTTGTCGGGCGGCCAGCGCCAGGCCGTCGCCATCGCCCGAGCCCTCGCCGATGGCGCTCGGATCCTGATTCTCGATGAGCCGACCGCTGCGCTCGGTGTGCGCCAGACCCGCCTCGTCCTGGATGCGATCGACGCGGCACGCAGCCGCGGCATTGCCGTCATCCTGATCACGCACAATCCACGGCACGCGTATCCGGTCGGCGATCGCTACATCGTGCTCCGCCAGGGCGAGGTCGCGCGAGTCGCGTCGCGTGACGAAACGTCGGTCGAGGCGCTGGCGGAGCTGATGGGCGGATGACCGATCGGCCCATCGTCGTCGTGGGCGCAGGCGCGGCCGGCTTGGTCGCAGCGCTGTTCGCGGCGCGTGCGGGTCGACGCGTACTGCTTCTCGAACGAACGAAGGATGGCGGCCGGAAGATTCTCATCGCGGGGGGCGGCCGCTGCAACATCCTGCCGGCCGTCGCACAGCCGCACCGCTATGTCACAGACTCATCGCCGAACACGTTGCGCAACCTGCTCGCGAGCTGGCCGCTGGACGAGCAGATCGCGTTCTTCGAGGCGGAGCTACGCATGCGGCTCGTGCTCGAAGAGGAGACCGCCAAGTACTTCCCGGAGAGCCATCGCGCGCGGGATGTTCGCGATCGATTGGTCGAACGCGTGCGTGAAGCGGGTGCGGAGGTCCGTTTCGGCGTGACGGTCACCGACGTGAAGCCCGGCTGGCGGGTCGAAGTCCGGGAGGGCGGTGCGATCGAGGCCGCGGCCGTCGTGCTCGCGGCGGGCGGGTTGTCCGTGCCGACGACGGGCAGCGATGGCACGGGCCTCATCGTGGCTCGCACGCTCGGTCATGTGATCCACCCGACGTATCCGGCCCTCACTCCACTGACGGCCGATCCTCCGCCTCACGACCACCTCGCCGGCATCTCGCTGACCGTGACGATCACAGCGCCCGGCACGCGCCCCCCGTTCTCGACGACGGGTGGATTCCTGTTCACGCACCGCGGATACAGTGGGCCGACAGTCCTGGATGCATCGCACCTGGCCGTGCGTGCGCGGGCTGCCGGCGCGCACCAGCCGCTGCTCGTCCAGTGGACGGATCGGGATGCGGGTGCGTGGGAGCACGAACTGCGCGGCGGGCCCGGTCTGGTGCGGACGCGGCTGGAGGCCGCACTGCCGACGCGTCTCGCGCACCAGTTGCTCGCCGAAGCGGGAGTCACAGAGGACCAGCCGGTCGCGCGGCTCGACCGCACGTCCCGCCGCGCACTCGTCGAGCACCTCGCGGCCTATCCGCTGCCGTGGTCCGGCGATGAGGGCTACCGGAAAGCCGAGGTCACGGGTGGCGGCGTCGCGCTCGATGAGATCGACCCGCGCACGATGGAGAGCCGACGGCATCCCGGCCTGTTTCTGTGTGGTGAAATGCTCGACGCGTTCGGCCCCATCGGCGGGCACAATTTCCTGTGGGCCTGGGCGACGGGCAAGGCGGCGGGGCTCGGCGCCGCGGGTTGAACGAAGCGGCGTCCAGATTTTCCGGCACCACCCCTTCAGAGCGGGGTACCGCGATCCACCATGACAACGCCGACGTTCTTTCGTGTTCGCGGCCGACTCCCGACGGTCGCGCTTGCCGCGGCGAACCGGGACGCGCACGTCGCGCTGCGAAGCTTCGACCGCGACGCGATTCTGCTTTTCGTGCCACACGAGCCGGAATGCGAGGAGTGCGTACGCGTCCTGCACGACCTCGCTGCGCAGCAGACTGAGTATGGCCTCTGGGATGGCAAGCTCGTCGTGGTCGCGCGTGATGCGGCCGCGGCGCGCTCAGTCGCATCGCGGTTGCCCGAGCTCGTGGTCGCCGTCGACGCGACTGGCGCGGTCGTGTCCGACGTCGCCGCGAGCGGCGCCGGCGCCCTGCTCGCCGATCGGTACGGCGAGGTGTATCACGCATGGCTCGCCGGCCGGGGCGAGCACGATTTCCCCGACGCGACGGAAGTCCGTGACTGGTTCCGCTTCCTGACGATGCAATGCCCCGAGTGCGGCGTGCCCGATATCCCGACGCCTTCATCCGCATGAGCCCGACGAACAACGCGAACCCGATGGCGGTCCTCGATGGCGTGAAGAAGCGCTTCCGCGAGGGCGATGCCGTGCACGTCGTGCTGGATGGCGCGAGTGCGACGATCGGGCGCGGCGAGTTCGTCGCGCTGCTGGGTCCGAGCGGATCGGGGAAGAGCACGATCTTGAACCTGCTCGGTGGCATCGAGCTGCCCGATGCCGGCACGGTCCGAGTGGCGGGTCGCGACATCGCGCTTCTCGATGAAACGGCACGCACGCTGTTCCGGCGCCGCTCGATCGGCTTCGTGTTCCAGTTCTTCAACCTGATCCCGACGCTCACGGTGCTCGAGAACCTGCTCCTGCCGTTGGAGCTGAACGGGTTGGACGGCGGTGCAGCGGAGGCGCGCGCACTGCTCGAGCGGGTGGGCCTCGCGGACCGCGCTCCCAGCTTCCCCGATCGATTGTCGGGCGGCGAACAGCAGCGTGTGGCCATCGCGCGTGCGCTGATCCACCGACCCGAGCTGGTTCTCGCCGACGAGCCGACGGGCAACCTCGATGAAGACACGGGCGACCGCGTCATCGATGTGCTCGAGGACCTCGCGCGTGGCGACGGCCGCACGCTCGTCGTCGTCACACACAGCGAAGAGCTGGCGAGACGCGCCGACCGCGTGCTGCGGCTGAACCACGGCCGCCTCGAGGAGACGAGGACGTGAGCCTGCTTCGCCGAGCGGCGCTGCGGCACCTGCAACGCCATCCACTCCAGGCGGGCCTGGCCGTCCTCGGCGTGGCGCTCGGCGTCGCCGTCGTGATCGGCGTCGATCTCGCGCGCGAGAGCGCACGGCGAGGCTTTCTGCTCTCGACGGAGGCCGTGACCGGCCGGGCGACGCATCAGATCCTCGGTGGGCCCGGCGGCCTGCCCGATTCGGCGTACCGCGTCATCCGCGTGGACCTGGGCGTGCAACGCTCGGCGCCGCTCGTCGAAGGCTGGGTCCGGTTTCTCGATGACGACGGCACGCGCGGCCGAACCTTGCGTGTGCTGGGTGTGGATCCCTTCGCGGAAGCGCCGTTCCGGCCCTATGTCGCACCGGCCACGGGCGGGGTCGATGTCGCCACGATCCTGACCAGCCCCGGCGCGTCG
>JBFJPA010000131.1:0-10044 GCA_041617355.1 Longimicrobiales bacterium | reverse complement strand
TCAGCTCGTGCACGAGCTGAAGAAGAGGATCCCGGACGCAACGTGAGCGGCGCTCCGATCGGGCCGGCCGCCGATCGCGAGGTGTCCGGGCGTCCGCCCGAGCTCGATCTGCGGCGGCTCGCGCTGCAATTTTGGCGCGGCGTGCGTCTGCGCTGTCCTCTGTGTGGCGGTGGGGCCCGTTCGGGCTGGCTGAGCATCCACGCCGTCTGTCCGCGCTGCGGGCTCCGCTCCGACCGCGGCGAGCCTGACGCCTTCATCGGCGGGTATGTCGTCAACTTCGTGACAGCCGAGCTGGCGGCGGCGCTGCTGATCGGGATCACCGTGGCGCTGACGTGGCCGGTCGTGCCGTGGCGCGCCCTGATGTGGGGGGGTGCTGCCCTGATGGTCGCGTTGCCGATCCTGTTCTTTCCGCATTCCCGGTCGGTGTGGCTGGCCATCGACCTGACGTTCCGTCCTCCGCGCGAAGCGGATTTCGCGGTCCGGCCGGCCCCACCCTCGACACCCGACGCGGGCGCAGGTTAGCTTCCGCCGGATCCCCGGTCCAACCCGAAGCGAGTGGATGCGTACACAGAAAGCTCTTTTCCTGGCCGCGGCGGCCCTGCTCGCGGGCGCGTGCGGCGGTGGCACCGAAGAACCCATCGAAGCGCCGACGCCGTTTCCCGGAGCAAGCCCGTTCGTGTATCCGGCTGCGCTCGTGGATCTCGATGCGCGCGGCGAGACCGTCCTCATGGTGCACGTCACGACAGCGGGCGTGGTGGACAGCGCCTACGTGCTGACGGGGGCGACCTGGAGCGAATTCGATTCGGCGGCCGTCACGGGTGCGCGGAAACTGCGCTTCTCGCCCGGCCGGCAAGGCGATCGACGAGTGGCGATGTGGGCGCGACTGCCCGTCCGCTTCGCTCCGGACACGGTAGTCACGTTGGGGCTGACAGCCCCGGATTCTCGTGAGGGTCGATGAGTGATGCGACGATGATCCCCGGCACGGAGAGCGGGACGGCGCCGCGCCACTCGCAGCCGTACGACTCCGTGCTCGAGCTGATCGGGTGGACCCCGCTGGTGCGACTGAACCGCGTCATCGACGATGCCCGAACACCCATCTTCGCGAAGGCCGAGATCTTCAGTCCCGGCAGCTCTGTCAAAGACCGGATCGGGCTGGCCATGGTCGAAGCGGCGGAGCGCGAGGGCGCTCTCCAGCCGGGTGGCACGATCGTCGAAGGCACCAGCGGCAACACCGGTGTCGGTCTCGCGATCGCGGCCGCGATCAAGGGCTACCGCTGTATCTTCACAATGCCGGACAAGATGAGCCAGGAGAAGGCGCGCCTGCTGAAGGCCTTTGGCGCCGAGGTCATCATCACGCCGACGGCAGTTCCGCCGGACCATCCGGACAACTACGTCATGATGGCGAAGCGCATCGTGCGCGAGACGCCAGGCGCCTGGCTGGCCAATCAGTTCTACAACGATGTGAATCCGCAGGCGCACTACGATACGACGGGCCCGGAGATCTGGGCGCAGACGGGCGGACGGATCACGCATTTCGTGGCGAGTGCCGGAACCGGCGGCACGATCACCGGAGTGGCGCGCTACCTGAAGGAGCGCAATCCGGCCATCCGTGTCATTGCCGGCGATCCCGTCGGCTCGATCTTCGCACACTACCACGAGACCGGGGAAAAGGGCGAAGGCGCGCCGTACAAGGTGGAGGGCATCGGCAACGACAAGTTGCCGACGACGCTGGATTTCGGTGTCATCGACGAGATGCGGCCAGTCACGGACCGTGAAGCGTTCCACATGGGACGCCGGCTGACCCGCGAGGAAGGTCTGTTCGTCGGCGGCTCGGCAGGCTTGATCGTGCACGTGGCCGTACAGGTCGCGAAGGAAGTGGCCGATCCGGACGCCCTGATCGTTTGCGTCCTGCCGGATACAGGTGAGCGGTACCTCAGCAAGATGTACAACGAGGAGTGGTTGCAGGAGCATCGACTGCTCGAACCGGATCGCTTGACGGCGGCGCAGATGCTGGTTCGCAAGGATGGACCGGAGATCCCGCTCGTGTTCGTGGAACCAGCCGCAACGGCGCGCGCCGCACTCGAGCTGATCACACGCCACGACATTTCACAGCTGCCCGTGTGCGAAGGGAACCGGTGCGTGGGCGCACTCGCCGAATCCACGCTTATGGCCAGGGTGATCGAAGATCCAGCGGTCCTGAGCGCGCCGGTGTCGACGTTGATGGATGCGCCGCTGCCAGAGGTGGACGCGCGCGCGCACATGGAAAGCGTGGGGCGGATGCTGACGCGACAGACGCCGGCCGTCCTGGTTCGGGAGGGCGACCGGCTGACCGGCATCATCACGCGCTACGACGTCGTTCGCTACCTGACGAACGCGTGAGCTGGACAGAGGGGGAGCGTACGCCGCTCCGGGTTGCGGTCCTGTTCGGCGGCACGAGCTCGGAGCGAGACGTCTCGATCGCGAGCGGCGCACAGGTCGTCAAGGCGCTGCGCTCTGCAGGTCACGACGTGATCGCCGTCGATACGGCCAAAGGCGTCCTCGCCGCCGATGACGAGCATCGTCTGCTCACCGCCGGCGTGGCGCCCGAGCCGCCAACCGAGTCCACGCTCGACCTGCTCCGCAGCGGGGATACGACGGCGATCGCGAAGGCTCCCGAAATGCAGGGCGTCGATGTCATCTTCCTCGCTCTGCACGGCGGTACCGGCGAGGACGGCACGCTGCAGGCGCTGCTGGACCTGACGGGACTGCCGTACACGGGAAGCGGCATGCTGGGCAGTGCGCTGGCCATGGACAAGGACGTGGCCAAACGGCTGTTCGAGTTCGCGAGCGTACCGACGCCTGCCTGGCTCATGGCACCGGCCGACGCTGCGGCGGTGGAGCGGGAGATCGGCTGGCCCGCTGTCGTCAAACCCAGCAAACAGGGCTCGACCGTCGGCCTGACGATCGTGCGCGAGCGGAACGGACTCGCCGCCGCGATCGACGAAGCGTTCCGCCACGACGACGAAGTCATGATCGAGCGCTTCGTGCCGGGGCGAGAGTTGACCGTGCCGGTGCTGGGCGAGCGGGCGTTGCCCGTCGGCGAGATCATTCCGAAGCACGAGATCTTCGACTACGAGTGCAAGTATCAGCCGGGGATGGCGGAGGAGATCTTTCCGGCGGCGATCCCGGCGGCCATCGCGGCGGACGCCCAGCGGCTCGCCCTCGCGGCACACCACGCGCTCAAGCTGCGGGGGTACAGCCGCGTGGATTTCCGACTCGACGCTGGCGGCACGCTCTGGTGCCTGGAGGTCAACACGCTGCCAGGGATGACCGCGGCCAGCCTGTTCCCGAAGGGTGCGGCCGCCGCCGGCATCCCGTTCCCGGAGCTGTGCGACCGGCTATGCCGCCTCGCTCTGGAGGAACACCGGCGGAGACGCCGGGTTTGACAAGCACCGGTCCGTTTCGGGCCCGGCAAACGCGAACGAGACCATGGCGTATCGAGGAAGCTTTTCATTCGGTTACGGGCTGACGCCCTGGGTCCAGCGGCTGCTGATCGCCAACGGACTCGTTTTCGTGGCGCAGATGCTCGCAGGGCCCTACCTGACCAGCTGGCTGGCCTTCGTGCCAGGTGCCGTGCTGATTCGACCGTGGACGTTGCTGACGTACATGTTCGCGCACGGCGGGTTCATGCATCTGTTCTTCAACATGCTGGGCCTGTTCTTCTTCGGACCACCGCTGGAGTCGCGCTGGGGATCGCGGGAGTTCCTGCAGTTCTACCTGGTGTGCGGTCTCGGCGGCGCCGCGTTGTCGTTCGTATTCGCATTCAACAGTCCGATCATCGGAGCGTCGGCCGCCGTGTACGGGGTCATGCTGGCCTTCGCACTGAACTGGCCGGATGCGCCGATCTACATCTGGGGCGTGCTGCCGATTCCTGCGAAGTGGCTCGTCGCGATCCTCGCGGTGTTCTCGTTCCTGGCCGCCTTCCAGGGCCGTGCCGACGGCGTCGCCCATTTCGCGCACATCGGCGGCTTCGTCGCCGCGTTCATCTACTTGAAGTGGGAAAAGATCACGCGCCAGCGACGCCTCTCCAGCATGGGCTTCGGCGACAAGGCCCGCCGCCGGAAGTTCACGGTCGTGCCGGGCGGCTCCGAGGTGACGACGACGCCGCCACCGCGGCCGCAGCCGTCTTCGACCGCGGGTGACGAGCAGTTCCTCAACGAGCTGAATCGTGTCCTCGACAAGATCGGTGTGGCCGGCATGTCGAGCCTCACGGCCGAGGAGCGCAGACTTCTTGATGAGGCGGCCCGCCGCCGGCAGAGCAACTAGGTCGAAACGCAGGCCGCGCGGCCAGGTCCGGAGCCTGCCGCCAGCCCCTCCGTTGGACCCCGCCGGGTCGGCTTGACACCCCCGCAGCCCCCGGTCTACAATGGCCCTCCCCCGCGAGACCCGACCGAGAATATCAGTACCGGAGGTTCTGGCATGTCCGGCGCAAAACCATACCCATCCGACAAGATCCGCAACGTCGTCGTGCTCGGCCACGGCGGCTCCGGCAAAACAACGCTCATCGACGCGCTCTGCTTCGCGACGGGCACGTCGCGGCGGCATGGCAACGTGAAAGACGGCTCCGCGCTCACCATGCACACCGAAGAGGAGATCGCGCACGGGATCTCCGTGCAGACGGCGGTGGGCTATGCCGACGTGGACGGCATCAAGGTCAACCTGCTCGACACACCGGGCTACCTCGATTTCACCGGTGATGCGATTGCGGCGACGAGGGTTGCCGACGGCGCTGTAATCGTCCTCGGCGCTACTACGGGCGTCGAGGTGGGGACGGAGAAAGTCTGGGAATATACCGAGGTTCGCGGAATTCCCAGACTTTTTTTCGTCTCCATGATGGACAAGGAACACGCGGACTTCGACAAGGTCGTCGAAGAGATCAAGCGCCACATCACGCCGAAGGCCGTCGCCGCCGAGCTGCCGATCGGTGAAGGTGAGGCGTTTCGTGGAATCGTGAATCTGTTCACTGGCAAGGCCCACGTCTTCAAAGCCGGCACGATCACGGGCGAATACGACGAGACCGACGTGCCGGCGGAACAGGCGGAGCGCGCGGACGCACTGCGGACGGAGCTGTTCGAAGCGATCGCGACGACTGACGATACGCTTCTCGAGCGCTACCTGGAGGGTGGTGAGATCACGACCGCCGACGCGCTGGCCGCCATGAAGCACGCCATGCTCGCGGGCGAGTTGTTCCCGGTCTTCTGTGGCGCGGCCGAAAAGACGTGGGGCGTACGCGCGCTCCTGGAAGGCATCGTCGAGATCGTGCCCAGCCCGGCGGAAGCACCCCACGAAATGGCGCAACGCAAAGGCCTGGACCAGGTGGTCGAGCTGAAGGGCAACGACGATGGCCCCTTCGCGGCTCTCGTGTTCAAAACGGCGACCGAGCCGCACGTGGGCGAGCTGTCGCTGTTCCGGATCTTCAGCGGTTCCATCAGCAACGGGACGGAAGTACTGAACGTTACACGGGATTCGGCGGAGAAGCTGGCCCACCTCTCCATTCCGCTCGGCAAGGAGCGGCTCGAGGTGCCAATGCTGCACGCCGGAGACATCGGCGTCGTCGCAAAGCTGAAGGACACACACACCGGCGACACGTTGTGCGACCAGAACCGGCCGCTGGTGCTACAGGGGATCAACTTCCCGGAGCCCGACATCTCGCTCGCCGTGCGAGCCGCAAGCCGGAGCGATGAGGACAAGATCGGCAACGCGCTGTACAAGCTTCACGAGGAAGATCCCACGTTCCACTCGTCGTACGACCCCGAGTTGAAGCAGACCATCGTGCGCGGCCTCGGCGAGCTGCACCTCGACGTCGCGCTCGAGCGCATGAAGCGAAAGTACCACGTCGACGTCGTGACGGAGGAGCCGCGCATCCCGTACCGCGAGACCATCCGCAAGACCGCCGAGGCCCAGGGCCGCCACAAGAAGCAGACGGGCGGGCACGGCCAGTTCGGCGACTGCCACGTCCGGCTCAAGCCGCTGCCGCGCGGGTCCGGTTACAAGTTCACGGATGCCATCTCGGGCGGCGTCATTCCGAACAAGTTCATTCCGTCCGTCGACAAGGGCATTCAGGAAGCCTCGCGGCGGGGCATTTTGGCCGGTTTCCAAGTCGTCGATTTCGAAGCCGAGTGCTACTTCGGTTCGTACCACTCGGTCGACTCGAGCGACATCGCCTTCCAGATCGCCGGCTCGATCGCGTTCCAGAAGGCGGCGGAAGGTGCGGCCCCGGTGCTGCTCGAGCCGATCATCGAAGTCGAGGTCGTCACGCCAGAGGCGTACATGGGTGACGTCATGGGTGACCTGAATCACCGGCGCGGCAAGATCCTCGGCATGGAGCAGGACGGGCAGAAGACGAAGATCAAGGCTCTCGTACCGCAGTCCGAATTGTACAAATACGCCACTACACTGCGCTCGTTGACGCAAGGTCGGGCCATGCACCGGCGGCGCTTCCACTCCTACGAAGAAGTGCCTGCGCAGCATGCGCAAAAGGTGATCGAGGCGGCGAAGAAGGAGAAGGAAGAGCAGCACGCCTAGAACGGAACGGGTCGCGGGGCGCGGGCAGGGGCACGCTCACGGGCACGGGACCCGGGCGTGGGCGCGAGAGGGATACGGAACGTCCACGGCAGACGGGCACGCGCACGACGGATACGGAACGGGATGACGAAGAGCGGGAGCGGGTCGTACGACGTGCACCCGTCGGTCGCATACGCGCAGGCGATCGTCGCGAACCTGCCAGCGAAGACGGGGCGGTCGATGGTCGAGTGGGTGAAGCTCGTCAAGGCGGCAAGCCTGTCCGCCGACAAAGAGCGGCGCGAGTGGTTGAAGCGCGAGCACGGAATCGGTGGCACGACGGCGCGCATGGTCGTCGACCGTGCGGCCGGCCGCGGCGCGACCGACACGGATGAACAGGCGTACCTCAAGGCGGCGCCCGGCTACGTCGATGGCATGTACGCTGGCGGCAAGGCGGCGCTTCGCCCGATTCACGATGCGCTTGTCGAACTGGGTCGCAGCTTGGGCGAGGACGTGAAGGTCTGTCCATGCGAGACGATCGTTCCGCTTTACCGCGAGCACGTGTTCGCACAGATCAAGCCGTCCACCCGAACACGGGTGGATTTCGGGCTGGCGCTCAAGGGCACGAAGAAGAAGATCCCCGCACGGTTGATCGCGACGGGCGGCCTCGAAAGAGGCGACCGCATTACCCACCGCTTGGCGCTCGAGTCCGTCGACGACATCGACGCGGTGGTGCAGGCGTGGCTGGCAGAGGCGTACGCGCTGGACGCTTAGCGACGGCTACGGCGTAGCCGGCAGCGTCGTGTCGACGTTTGGATTTGCCCGCTACCCGGGCCCGTGCACGACCGGCGTGCACGGGCCCGGCGCGTTTTCACTTACGCATTTCGGTACAGAATGACGTGTGCCCGTTCGAGCGTAATCAGGCCTCCGCCAATCAGTGGGTCGAGCTCGGGCAGGACGTCACGGATCCGGTCTTCCGATTCGACGACCTCAATGACGACAGGCAGGTCGAGCGAGAGCCGAAGCACCTTGTCGGTGTGGACGCGCGCGCTCGCGCCGAAGCCGCTGATTCCACGCAAGACCGTGGCGCCGGCGAACCCGCGTTCGCGCAGCAACAGGACGATCGCCTCGTAGAGCGGTTTGCCGCGGTGCGGACCCGACGTCGCACGGTCGGCTTCGCCGATGAAGATGCGCATCAGCGTGCGTTCGCCCTCGAAGTGTCTGGTCATGGATCACCCCCGTGCATGCAGCAGCACGCCGCCCATGCCCCATCCGGCGAACACGGCCGTCAGGCCGAGCAGGACGCTGGCGAGGCCATACGCTAACGCGCGCGGCCATTCCCCTCGCTGCAGCAGCGCGAGCGTCTCCCAGCCGAACGTGCTGAACGTCGTGAAGCCTCCTGCGAATCCGATCGTGACGGTAGCGCGCAACTCGGCAGAGATGGGAAGTCCCGGGAATGCGCGCATTGCGAAGCCGATGAGCAGGCAGCCTAGCGTGTTGACGCCGAGTGTGCCCCACGGAAAGCCTTCGCCGGCCCAGCCGTGAACCCAACCGCCGAGCCCGTAGCGCGCGAGCGAACCGAGCGCGCCGCCGACCGCGATCCAGAGCAGCAACATTCGACTATCGTGTCCGCGCGCCGACCGGCCCGCTCACCACGCCACCATCTTGTCCAGAACGGTGTAGCGCGGCCGGATATCGACGGGCACGTCCGTGAGGCGGCGCAGCGCCGCCGTCAACTCCGGACGCACCTCGCCATACCGCTGCAGCAGCGCGGCCGCGCCGTCGTAATCGCCCTTCGCCTGAATGGTCAGGATCTCGGTCGCGAGTGCCCGATTCGCGTCGATCAACTTCGTCAGGTCTACCGCAAACCGGCCGGTCGCCTCGTCATGGGTGAGCGCACCCCGCTCGAGCACCCAGTTGAACTGCACGAGGTTCGCCTTGCCGTGCGCTTCCGACGTACCGAAGCGAACGGCGCGGAACATGTTGGCGACGTGACCGATGTAGGCCTGCTGCAGAAACGTGTCGTCGTATTCACCGGCCGCCGCCAGCACCGTCAGGCTGTGCAGGCCGGCGACATCGGCCTTTGCTTCTTCGAGGGCCGAGTACAACTCCCGCAAGGCGCGATTCACGGTGGTGCGCTCGCCACTGGCGGTCGCGACCGTCGTCGGCCCCAGCCCATGCGCCAGCTCGTGCATGACGACATTCGTGAACCACGGGCGAAACGCGATCTGACCCACGAGATCGGGTGCCAGCACGGCTGTCGCGATCGGCGTCAGGATGCGGTCGAACTTCGCCTGTGAGACGTTGCGCAGCATGACCTTCTTCGAGCCCTTCTGCTCGTGCACGCGCACATCGTTCGGCAGGTTGAAAGCCGTCGTCTGGACGCCCGCGCGTGTATCGCCGGCAGCATAGACCTCATCGACGACGCGGATGGGGCTCTCGAAACTGCGGTTGGGGTTCTTGTAACGGTCTTCGATCGGAAGCTGCCGCTCGAGGTCGCGCAGATAATCCTTCAACGTCTGCAGCTCGGCGCTCGCCGCTTCATCCGCGATCGTGACGAAGCTCTCGAAGGCTGCCTTGTAGCCGAACAGATTGTCTTCGTAGACCTCGTACGGCCCGATCGTGGGCTCGACCCGGCTGTCCAGATCCATCCACGCGAGATCGCTCTCGAAGTAGTCGTTGGACAGGAACGCGGCGGCCCGCTTGCGGAGATAGTCGGAGAGCGACGGATTCTGGGACAGGTCCGCGGCCTCCCTGAGCAACGCGGCGGCCGCCTCCAGGTCGTCGCGGTACGCCTCGGAGTACGGGACGGCAACGAGTCGGTCGGCGTCACGACGAATCACGGTGAAGTAGCCCGTGAACGCCTCCCGGTCGGCGGGGTTTGCCGCCAGCCAGCTCTCGAACTCCTCTTTCGTGAGATCGGTCGGATAGTAGCCGGCACCCGGCGGCTTCGGCCCGACGTCGAGGAAGGGCTGATCGTGGTCCAGCCGGTCCCAGGGCCCGACCATGATGTCGAAGTAGTCGCGCACCGCCGCCCGCGCGGGTCCGGCGTAACTCCCCACCCGCGTCGACCATTCCGGATTCTGCATCGAAACCTGACGCGCGAAGAGCGAATGCATCACGTCGGACGCCGCGACCAGCCGGGCAATGACCTGGCGTTCCCACGGCGCGAGCGAGGTTTCGTCGAAATCGATCGCGGCCGGCGCGAACTGCGCCACGCGTCCCTCCATGACATCTGCCGTGATGGCCTCCGCGAGCAGGGCGTCGCCGTCGCTGATGTCCTGCCGGGCCTCACACGCGGTGAGTCCGAACGTGAGCGGGAGCAGCACGCTCAACCTTCGCATGATGTGTCCTCCACGGAGCGAAAGTGGGGTCTGGTGCGATGGGACGTCCCGTACAACGGCGTAGCCGGCGGTGCAACGGGACGTCCCGTACAACCGGCCTCCCTCACCGCACGCCGACCTGTCCCCGAACGGCTGCAATCAGGCGGGCGGAATCATAGCC
>JBFJPA010000130.1:0-10111 GCA_041617355.1 Longimicrobiales bacterium | reverse complement strand
GGATCCAGGCCCGTGCACGAAGACGAGCGGCATGTGTCCGAAGACGGTCGCCGCGGAGGTCATCAAGACAGGGCGCAAGCGCGTGAGCGATGCCTCGCGAAGCGCGTCCAGCTTCGCCAGCCCGCGCTCCTGCAGCGTGTTGGCGAACTCTACGATGAGGATCCCGTTCTTCGCGATCAGACCAACCAGCGTGATCAGGCCAACCTGCGAGTAGATGTTGATGGTCGTCAGGTCGAGATAGCTGAACACCAGCGCCCCCGAGATGGCCAGCGGCACCGAGCCGAGCAACACGATCAACGGATCGCGGAAGCTGCGGAACTGGGCGGACAGCACCAGGTAGATCAGGATCAACGCGAAGCCGAGCGTGGTCGTGAGCGCACTTCCCTCGTACCGGATCTGGCGCGACTCACCGGCGTAGTCGAGCACGACGCCCGGGCCGGCCGCCGCGGTGGCCGCGGCTTCGAGCACACGCAAGCCTTCATCCTTCGTCACGCCCGGCTGCACCCCCCCGAACACGCGAACCGAATTGCGCTGCTGGAAACGGTTCAGGCTGCGGGGCGCGGTGCTCGACTCGATGCGCGTGAACGTCGAGACCGGAACCAGGTCGCCTCGCGGCGTGCGAATCTTCAAGTCGAGCAGCGCGTCCACGCTGGCGCGATCCTCCGCGCCGATCTGTGGAATGACCTTGTAACTCCGGTCGAAATAGTTGAACCGGTTCACGTACCCTCCGCCCAGCAGCGTGCCCAGCTCCCGGCCGACCGCGGCCAGGTTGAGACCGAGGTCCGCGATCCGGTCGCGGTCGAGGACGACACGCGCTTCCGGAAGGTCGATCTTCAGATCCGTATCGACGTACAGGAACTTGCCGCTCTGCCAGCCGGCGCCGAGCACGGCGCCGACGGTCTCCAGCATCTGCTCGGGCGGCGCATCGCTCTGCAGCACGAGCTCCACATCGTACTGTCCCGGCGTTGGCAACGGCGGGTCGAGCCGAGGGAACACGCGCAGACCGGGGACTTGCGAGACGGCGTAATACAGCTCGCCGTACATGTCTTCGGTCGAGCGGTCCCGCTCTTTCCAATCCTTCGCCACCATCCCGCCGAATGCACCCCACGACGTGCTCAGCGACCACATGAACCGCGCCTCGGGGAACGCCGTCACGGCGCGGACCACATCGAGCGATGCCCGGTTCGTCGCGGCCAGCGACGCATCGGGCGACGCCTCCATGAACATCGCGATGTGGCTCTGGTCCTCGATCGGGGCCAGCTCCTTGCGCGAGAAGGTGTAGAGCGGCCACGCCGCGACCGTGATGAGCAGCGCGGCCAGCACGATCGCGGCTCGCATCTCGAGCGCACCGTCGAGCATCCTCGCGTAGCGTGCCCGCACGACATCGAAGGCGCGATTCACGAGTATCGTGAGCCGGCCCTGCTCGCCATTCGGGTGCAGGAACCGGGAGCTCATGACGGGCGACAGGGTCACGGCCACGAGGCCGGACACGACGACCGCCGCGGCGAGCGTGATGGCGAACTCCAGGAACAAAGAACCCGTGAGTCCGCCCTGGAACCCGATCGGCGTGTACACGGCCGCGAGGGTGACGGTCATCGCGATGACCGGCCCGATCAGCTCGCGCGCGCCGGCCAGTGCAGCATCGACGCGCGATTTGCCCATGCGCACGTGCCTCTCGATGTTCTCGACGACCACGATCGCGTCATCGACGACGAGTCCGACGGACAGCACGATGGCGAGAATCGTCAACAGGTTCAGACTGAACCCCAAGGCCAGCATGACGACGGCAGCGCCGACCAGCGACACCGGCATTGCGACGAGCGGCACGATCGCGGTCCGGGCCGAGCCAAGGAACAGGAAGACGACGAGGGCGACGATCAGCATCGTCTCGCCGAGCGTCTTCGTGATCTCCTTGAGCGCGTCCTGCATGAAGAGGGTGCCGTCGTAGGCGAGGCCCATCTCGATGTCGGGCGGGAGCGTGGGACGAATCCGTTCCATCTCGGCGTAGAGCCGGTGGGCGACGTCGATCTCGTTGGTACCGACCAGCGGCCAAACGCCGAGGTAGACGCCTTCCTTGTCGTTGTGCTTGGCCACGAAGTCTGCCTCTTCCGCGCCCAGCTCGACGTCGGCGACGTCACGAAGCCGCACGATCGCGCCGTTTCGCTCCACGACGACCAGCTCGGCGAACTCGGCCTCGGAACGGAGATCCGTGTTCGCGAGCAGATTGACCTGGACGAGATTGCCCTTCGTCTGGCCGACGGCGGCGAGGTAGTTGTTGCGCTGCAAAGCGGCGTGCACATCGCCGGGCGCGAGATTGAACGCGGCAAGGCGGTTCGGATCGATCCAGACGCGCATGGCGAGCTGTCGCCCGCCTTCGACGGACACGCGCTGGACACCCGGCAGCGTCGCGAGCTGCGGTTGCAGCGTGCGTGTCAGCCAATCGGTTACGGCCGGCACGGAGCGCTGGTCCGACGTGAAGCTCAGGTAGAATGTCGCATACGGCCGGTCCGCTCGCTGCACTTCGACCGCGGGCGGTTCGGCATCCGGCGGGAGCTCGGAGCGAACCTGCTGCAATCGCGCCGTCACCTCCGCGAGCGCGGCGGTACTGCTGTAATTCAACTTGAGCCGGATGTTGACGGTACTCACTCCGGCACGGCTCGTCGATTCGACGTGGTCGACGCCGCCGATCGCGGAAACCGCCCGTTCGATCGGCGTCGTCAGGAAGCCCCGCACCGTTTCGGCGCTGGCTCCGTAATAGACGGTTGTGACGACGATCGACGAGCTCTCGACCTGCGGGTACTGCTGGACCGGCAGGCTCGTCAACGCGCGCCAACCGACCAGCACGATGACGAGGTTGACGACGGCCGCGAGAACAGGGTGCTTGATGAAGGTGTCGGTGAAGGCTCGCATGGGTTCACCTCGTCGCGACGGGGCCGGAGGCCGGATCCGTCGCCACCTGGACGAGTACGGCTTCCCGTAGCTTGAAGGAGCCGGACGCTGCGACCTGCTCGCCTGCAGTCAGACCATCGAGAATCACGACTTCGTCGCCGAGGACGGCTCCGGCGTGGACCGCGCGCACGTGTGCACGGGTCTCGCCGTTTTCGGCTGGCGCGACCACGAAGACGTGGTCGCCGGCCGGGCCTTTGCGCAGCGCACTCACCGGGATCACGACGGCCCGCTGCATCTCGCCGACGGGAACACGTACGCGAACGGAAGCGCCCGGCGCGAGCAAATCGCCCGCACCATCGACACGCGCCCGGACCGTCGCGTTCCGTGTGGTCGGGTCGATGCGGGCATCGACCGCGACGATACGCGCGGGAATGACCCGAGTCTCATCTTCGCCGACGTACACGTCGACCGAGCCGCCCGTGCTGAGACCACTGGCCACTGTCTGGGCGACGGCGAAATCGACGTGGGCCGCCGCCTCCACGCCCTGCAGCGTGGTAAGCAGCGTGCCGGCATCGAGGAACTGGCCAGGGTGCACATCGGCGATGCCGACGCGGGCGCGGAAGGGAGCGCGGATCGTCTTGCGCGCGATGATGGCGCGGGTGCGTTCGATCTGAGCGAGCGCGACATCCCGTTCGGCCCGCGCATTGTCCAGCTCGACCGCCGATACCGCCTGCCGTGCGGCCAGGCGCTGCACCCGTGCGAGTGTCGTCTCGGCCAGCTGCGCCTGCGCTTCCAGCGCCTTCAGCTCCGCCTCTTCGACCGAGACGTCCAGTGCGACGAGGACCGTCCCGGCGTCGACGATCTGGCCCGGGATCAGGCGCACATACCGGACGGTGCCGGGCAACTCGTTTCGCAACGTGATCGAACGGGTGGCCAGCACCGTCCCGATCGACGTCGTCGACCCGCGATGGTCTCGCTCGGCCGCGACCGCCGTCGTGATCACTTCCATGGGTTCCGGCTGGCTCGCGGCCGCCGCATTGGAGCCCTCGACCGACGCATGCTTCCATGCGATGAGTCCGCCGCCCAGGCCCAGGATCGTGGCGATGAGAGCCGCCGAACGGACGCCCGTGCGCGAACGATTGTATGCGTGGTGCTTCATCTATGACCTCCACCCCGTTTCCAGTTGTCGTGGTTGAAAACAAGCCCTCGAGCCCCGCCGTTTGAATCCGACGTGCGGGAGGGGGAGGGGGTATCGGTGGTCAGATCGGTGGGGGTCCTCCCAGCGGGGTGGCGTGCGGCGAACCCCCTGTCGGACTGGTCCGGCCTTTCGCCGGACGCGGCCGTCGTGTCGATTGCGGTCAGTGTGGGCTGGGGCCGGGACGGCGACACCCGGGCGAAAGACCGAGAGCGAGGAGAACAGCCATGCGGTTCATGGTGAGCCTCAGGGCGACGCGGCGGTCGAGCGCCGTGCGCGTTTATGCGAACAGTTGAGCTGACGGCAATGCGATCGCTCCTGCGGCGACTGTGGCTGTCGCTCGGCATCGTCATCGCCTCGCAGCTCTCAGCGCAGACGGTCGTGCCCGTTCACGAGGAGCCGCGCCACCGGCTCGTATATGAGGGGGACGGCTTCCGCGTCCTGGACGTGCGCATCCCGCCCGGTGACACGACGCTATTCCACACGCACGATGCGCCGATCACGTACGTCTCGATCGACGCGTCGGCCGTGGACACGCAGCCGCTCGGGGGCAACTGGCTCGGCATACCCTCGTCGGCGCCACCGCTCTGGGCTCGCGGGCGGGTCACGTGGAACCTGGCGTATGCGCGCGAGCCGGTGACGCACCGCGTGACCACGGTCGGGCCCGCGCAGTTCCGGCTGATCGCAGTCGTGAACCACGGGCCTGGTGCCGCCGAAGCCGGGGTCGCGAACCGGATCGGGGAGGTCGAAGAGGAGAACGCCTGGTTCAGCGTAGCCCGTGCGAGCCTGCAGCCCGGCGAGTCCGTCCAGTGGGGCCAATCGGGGCGGCCGGACGTGGCCGTGCTGGTCACGGACGGCATCATCCAGGCGAGCATCTCGGACGGCACGTCCGAGCTGGCCGAGCGCGGCAGCTTCGTCGTCCGCACTGCGGGCGCAGACGCATCGCTTCGAAACGTCGGTTCTGCGGCCGCGACGCTCGTCATCGTTTCCGTGCGCTGACGGAGTGCGTCCGAAGATGCGCAAAGTCACCTATGGCGCCGGCGTCAGCCTCGACAACTACCTCGCCGGCGTGCATGACGAGGTTGACTGGCTCCGCTGGACCGAAGACGTGGCCGCACTGACCTCCGCGTTCTGGGCGGGAATCGACACCGTCGTCATGGGCCGACGCACCTGGGAAGTGGCCGCGCGCGCCGGGACACCTGCATATCCGGGAGTGAGGAACTACGTGTTCTCGCGCACGCTGTCTCCGCACGCCGGCGGCGGCGCAGTCGAGATCGTCCGGGACGATGCCGCGGAATTCGTCGGTGCACTGAAAGTCGAACACGGCGCCGGTATCTGCGTGATGGGCGGGGGTCAGCTGGCGGCCGCGCTGTTCGATGCCGGACTCATCGATGAGGTCGGCGTCAACATCCACCCGCTCCTGCTCGGCGCGGGGTTGCCCTTCTGTCCCGCGCTGGTGCGCCGCGTCGATCTCGAGCTGATCGAAGCCCGGCCGCTGAAAGAGGACTGTTTCTATCTGCTGTATCGCGTGCGACACTGATCGCCGCTCATCCCTCGCATTCCACAGTTCATCGACCGGGCTCGACACTTGGGCGATGCCCGCTTGCGTGCACGTCGCGCCGCGGCCTTCCTCTTACAGGAACGATTCCCTGTCGAGGAGCCATCAATTGCTGTTCAACCGATCGCGGCGACCGCTCATCATCGCAGGTGTCTTGGCCGGACTTGCGCCGGGCGCAAGGGCGCAGGCGCCGCTGCCACTTTCTCGCCTGCCGGCCGAAATTTCGCTGGACGGCCGGCCCGACGAAGCAGCGTGGTCCGCCGTCGAGCCACTACCGCTCACGCTCTATCTGCCCGTCTTTCGCGGAACGCCGACCCAGCGTACGGAGATTCGAGTCGCCTACGACGACGAACATCTCTACTTCGCGGGGCACTTCTACGACGATGACCAGAACGGCATCCGCATCAACTCGCTCTACCGGGACCGGTGGAACGGCGACGATGCCTTCGCGATTTATGTCGATGCCTTCAACGACAACCGCAACGCGAAGTGGTTCGGCGTCACGCCGGCCGGCATGCGATTCGACGTCCTGCTCTCCGACGACGGTGAGACGTTCAACACCAGCTGGGACGCGTTCTGGGATGCACGTACGACGGTGACAGCGCATGGCTGGTTCGCGGAGGTCAGGATCCCGTTCTCGACGCTGGGGTTCGAGTCGCTCGATGGGCACGCCGTTTTCGGCCTGACGGTCACGCGGCTCGTGTCCCGGCTGAACGAGCGCGTGACGTTTCCCGCCATCGATCCACGTTACCAGTTTCGCCAACCCTCCGTTGCGCAGGATGTCATGGTGGAGGGCGTGCGGGCGGGCACGCCCCTCTACGTGACGCCGTATGTGCTGACCGGAGTTCAGCGTACGCCGGTCCGCGCACCGGGCGCGGCCGAATTCGAGGCCGATCGGAGCTGGTCGCGCGAGCTGGGCATGGATGCACGGTATGCGCTGTCCAATCAGCTGTCGCTGGATCTCACGGTGAACACGGACTTCGCACAGGTCGAGGCGGACGACCAGCAGGTCAACCTGGACCGGTTTTCGTTGTTCTTTCCGGAGAAGCGGCGGTTCTTCCAGGAACGGTCCGAGCTGTTCGATTTCGTCATGGGCTCGAGTGGTGGCCGGCTGTTCCACTCGCGGCAGATCGGCATCGGACCGGGCAACACGGCGGTCCCGATCGTGGGCGGGGCGCGCCTCGTCGGCCGAGTCGGCGGCACGGAACTGGCCCTCCTGAACATGCAGACGGACGCGACCGGCGCATTTCCCGCCGAAAACTTCGGAGTCGCCCGCTTGCGACGTGGGATTCTGAATCCGTACTCGAATCTCGGCGCGATGCTCACGACGCGAATGGGCGGAGACGCGGACAACGTTGGTTACGGCATCGACGGCAACATCCGCATGTTCGGCGACGACTACCTGGAGCTCCGCTGGGCCCAGACGTTCGACGATGCAGATAGTGCCGACATCGGCGCCCTCGATCGTGCGCAGTGGTACATCAACTGGCACCGTCGCACCACGCGCGGTCTGATGTACCAGGCCAGCCACACGCGTTCGGGGCCGGCCTACCGGCCTCGCCTCGGCTTCCTGCCACGACGCGACTTCTGGACGGCCAACGCGATCGCCGAGTACTACATCTTCACGGATGACCACGGTTGGCTGCGCCGGATCTGGCCGGGCGCGCTGGCCTTCTCGACGTTCCGCAGTGCGGATGGCGTGCTCGAGTCCGGCCAATACGCGGTCTGGGTCCAGTGGGAGACGAAGACGGGCGGGGGCGGCTGGCTCGAGCCGAAGCTGTTCGTCGAGGACGTGGCCCGCGGATTCGACATCGCCGGGGCGCCCATCCCGCCCGGACGCTACACCTTTGCCGACCTCCAGCTCGTGTTGCGGAGCGGCACCGGACGACGGCTGCGCGGAAACGTGGACGCGCGGGCCGGCACCTACTTCGACGGCACGCGGCAGCAGGTGATCGTGGCACCGACCTGGAACGTCGCGCCACAACTCGAGCTCGGACTCGAGTGGCAGCACACACGGCTGCGTTTCGGCGAGCGGCACGAGAAGGCCGACATCGATGTCGCGCGCCTGCGTGTGCGGGGCGCGCTGGACGCGCGGGCCTCGGCGAACGCGTTCGTGCAGTACAACTCGACGACCGACCGGGTCGGACTTAACTTCCGCTTTCGCTACAACTTCGCGGAGGGCACGGACCTCTGGCTGGTGTACGATGAGGCACTCGCGACCGAACGCGACGATCCGACGGGGCTGCGCCTGCCGTTCTCGGCGTCCCGAACGCTCGTCCTCAAGTACACACGGACCCTGCATTTCTGAGAGGGCGCGTCGCACGATCGCGCCGTGCCATCGCGGCGCGGGTACGCGATGAAAGCACGCGTCGCTGTCGGCGCGGCCGTCGGCTGGCTCGTGGTCGCCCTGGTCTGGGGCGTGCAGACGTCCGTTGGGGCGGGGTTGCAGGGCGAATCGATGCCGCTGGCCAGTGCGCTACGGCCGGCCCTCGTGCAGTCACTGCCGTGGATCCCCGTCACACTCGCGATCATCTACCTGACCGTGCGCTTTCCCCTCGCATGGCCGCCGAAGGCGCGCCACATTTTCGTCCACGCGCTGGCGGTGCTGGCCGTGGCCTACGTGGCGAACGTGCTGGTCGTGCTCGGCTTCTGGTTCCTGCAGCGCAGCTTCGGCGGATTCGGAACGCTCTTCGTGAACGCGGGACGCTGGGCGCTGATCCGGCTGCATTTCGCGCTGCTGATCTACGTTGCGATCGCCGCGGCCACGCAATGGGTCCTGTACCATCGGGCGGTGCGGGATCGCGAGTTGCGCCTGGCCCGGATCGAGGGACAGCTGGCACGCGCCCGGCTCCAGGCTCTGAACGCCCAGATTCGCCCGCATTTCCTGTTCAACACCCTGCACGCGATGGGACAGCTCTGGCGTGCGGGGCGCAGCGATGATGCCGACGCCATGCTGGACCAGCTGGGTCGGCTGTTCCACAAGGTGCAGAGCTCGACGACCGAGACGGAGATCTCACTGGCGGACGAGCTCGACATGGTTCGCGATTACCTCGCCATCGAGCAGACTCGATTCCGCGACCGCATGAAGGCGACCGTTCGCGCGGACGCCGCAGCACTGGAGTGCCGCGTCCCGCCCCTGATCCTGCAGCCGCTCGTGGAGAACGCGGTGCGTCACGGGATCTCGGCGGCCTCGACGACCGGCCGGCTCGACGTCGAGGCGACCGTGCACAACGGCCGGCTCATCGTGAGTGTCACGGATGACGGACCCGGCATGGCCGCGCCCACGCGATCGGCCGGCACCGGGACGGGCCTGCGCAATACGCGCGAACGCCTCGATCAGCTGTACGGCGGGGAGGCGCGCTTCGAGACGGGCGAGGCGGCGGCCGGCGGCGCGCGTGTCGTGATCGAACTGCCCGCGCGCCGCGGCACGAACGCCGGCACGGTCGATGGCTGAGGCCGTGTTTCGCGCCGCCATTGTCGATGACGAGCCGGCCGCCCGCGAAGCGATCGCGACGCTGCTGCGGGGTGATTCGAGCATCACGGTCGTGGCCGAAGCGTCCAACGGGAACGAGGCCGTCGCCGTGATTCGTCGCGAGCGTCCCGATCTGGTGTTCCTCGACGTACAGATGCCGGACCTCGACGGGTTCCAGGTGCTGGAGGCGCTGGCCGAGGACGTTCCGCGCGGCGTGGTCTTCGTGACCGCGCACGACGAGCACGCGCTCCGCGCCTTCGATGTGCACGCCCTCGACTACCTGCTCAAGCCATTCGGCAAGGCGCGGTTCAAGGCCTCCGTGACACGCGCGGTGGAGCGCCTGCTCGCGCACGAGGCGCTGTCGCAGCAACGGGCACGTGCGGCTGGCGCGACCGCGCTGCCACCGGACAGCGGAACCGCCGGCGAGTTGGCGGCCGCGTCCGAGCCGGCCGACCGCCCGCGTCGAATCGGAATTCGTCACGGCACGAAGACGACGATTCTCGCGCACGATGCGATCGACTGGGTGGAGGCGTGTGGCGATTACGTCCGGCTGCACTGCGGCGATGTGTCGCACCTCGTCTCCGAATCCATGAACAACCTGGAAAAGCGCCTGGATTCGACGCTCTTCTTGCGCGTGCACCGCTCGATCCTCGTCCATCTCCGGAGAGTGCAGGAGCTGCACCGCGACGGCGATGGCTCAGGCGCGGTCGTGCTGGAAAGCGGAATTCGACTGCGGGTCGCGCGGGGCCGGTGGGACGCGCTCGAGGCCGCGCTCGGACTGACGCGGTTCTAGCGGTAACTGTAGAACGAAAGTCGGGATCAGGCGCCGCCAAGGAGACGCTGGGCTTCCGCGCCCAGCCGATCGAATTGGCCGTCCCGCTCGGCAGCCCAGCGCGGGAGGTGCAACGTGCCCCAGCCCAACGGCCAGAGCCCGGCGAGGCCGAGAAGCGCAGCCGGCACCAGGGATTCTGCTGCCGACATCGAGCCGACCACGGTC
>JBFJPA010000129.1:0-10216 GCA_041617355.1 Longimicrobiales bacterium | reverse complement strand
CGCGCCGGCAAGCAGATAGATCCCGTTGAAGATGAGACTTTCCCCTTCGAAGAAGTCCTGCGAAAGCGAACCGATCCCACAGACCAGGGCGAGGGCGAAGGCCGTGGCGCCGAACCCCGTCACGGCAAAGGTGTCGGCGAGAATGCCGAGAAAGAATCCGAGGCCGGCCGCTCCGGCCGTCGGCAGTCGCCGGGCTCCGAGCAGCGCCGCCACCATGAGCAGATCCGGCGCCGCCGCGCCCAGACCCAACGCCACGTGCAGCAGGATGTGCGCGATCAGCAGGACCAGGGTGAACAGGGTCCACTGTCGCGTCCATCCGCTCATGGCCGATCCCCGCTCCCCCCGGACGCTGACGAGGTGTCGGAGCGCGTCGCCGGCGGCGCCGATGACGTGTCCGGGCGCGGGGCTGCCGGCGGCGCGGGCGCGGGCTGCCGGGGCGGGGGTGGGACCAGCACCGGGAAGCTCGTATCGGGCGGCACAGGCACCGCGAACGTACTCGTCAGGTCGACGGATCCGGTCGCGCGGCCGACCAGCACATGGATCAAGCCCTCCGGTCGCGCCACGGGCCGCACGAGGTAGCTCTTCCGCCAACCGGTGTCCGCGTCGTCGATCCCTGTCACCGTGCCGATGGGCACGCCGCGGGGGAACTGCTCGCCACGGCCGGACGTGACGATTCGCGTTCCGGGTCTGATGTCGCTATGGAAGGGGGCCCCCGTCAGGACGAGCAGATCCTCTTCGCGGAACCGTCCGCGCTTCGGCTCGACCAGTCCATACGTCTCGCCGTCGGCCGTCATCGCGGCGGCGCGGAACTCGGGGTGGGTCCAATCGATGACCTGTGCGAACTTCGCGTCCACGCCCCAGACCATGCCGATCAGTCCCTCAGGGGCGAGCACCGGGCCACCGACGACCACGCCATGATCGGCGCCCACGTCGATCATGAAGGTGCTCTCGGCGCCACGCGCTCCGATGCGCAACACCTGCGCGGGCAGGAACGTCGCCGGCATCCGCTCGCCCAACCCCAGCGCGCCCCGCAGCCGGCGGTTCTCCTCGGCCAGCGCGGCCTGCGCGCCCACCAGTGCGAGCAGAGAGTCCCGCTGCGCCTTCAGCCGCGCCGGGTCGCCGATCCGGCTGCGCGACGCGAAGCGTGCCTGGACCGCCAGAAACGGCCGCATCGCCGTGCCGCGCAACGCGTCCCGGAGCGGCGCCTGATATACCTCGGGAAGGACCAAAACGAAGAGGGCGAGGACCAGCACCGCCACTGCCCACGCGATCCTGCGACCCCGCCCCTTTCGGGAAGTATCGAAGTCCGGCACCTACTTACGCGTTCAACACGCTCCGATAGCGCTCGAACTCATCGAGAATGCGCCCGGCGCCCCGGACCACACAGGTGAGCGGCTCCTCGTCCACATGGATCGGAAGCCCCGTCTCGTGCGCGAGAAGCGCGTCGAGTCCGCGAATCAATGCACCGCCACCGGTCATGACAATGCCCCGGTCCACGATGTCGGAGGCCAGCTCCGGCGGCGTGATCTCGAGCGCGCGCCGGACCGCGTCCACGACCTGCTGGATCGGCTCTTGAATGCACTCCCGGATCTCTTGCGAGTGCACACGCACGGTTTTCGGGATCCCGCTCACCAGATCGCGACCCTTCACTTCCATCTCGCGTTCTTCGCCGTTGTTGAACGCGGACCCGATCTGGATCTTGATCGCTTCTGCCGTCGGCTCGCCGATCAGCAAATTGTAGTTCTTGCGGAGAAACGTCACGATCGCATTGTCGATTTCGTCGCCGCCCACGCGAATCGATGTGTCCGATACGATCCCGTTCAGGGCGATCACTGCAATCTCCGTCGTGCCGCCCCCGATGTCGATGACCATGTTGCCGGTCGGCGTGTCCACCGGCAGGCCCACGCCGATGGCGGCGGCCATCGGCTCGGCCACCATATAGACTTCCTTCGCGCCGGCCACGGTCGCGCTCTGCCGGACGGCGCGCCGCTCGAGCTCCGTAATGCCCGACGGCACACCCACGATCACGCGCGGCTTCATGCGGAAGATCCGCTTGTTCGTGACGGCCCTCAGGAAGTGGCGCAACATGATCTCGGTGATGTCGACATCGGCGATGACGCCGTCCTTCAGCGGGCGCACCGCGACGATGCCCTCGGGCGTGCGCCCGAGCATGCGTTTCGCCTCGAGTCCGATTCCCTTGATGCGGCTGCTTCCGCGCTCCAGTGCGACGACGGACGGCTCGTTCAGGACGATCCCTTCGCCCTTCACGTAGACGAGGGTGTTCGCCGTCCCGAGATCGACCGCAATGTCGTTGACGGGAAGCAGCCTGCCCCGGCTCGAATTCAGGAAGCCCCGGAGGGTCATGGTCCTTTCAGGCCGGCCCGGCCCCTGCCGAGCGGCGGCGCGAGGCGGGTCGGCGCGGCCGCGCCAGAATCCGCCTTCAGTGAACGGGTGGCGAAGTTAACCGAGCCGATATCCTCCGGCAAGTCTAGCACTTGCGGCGTTTTCAACCGTGCGTCAGACGTCCCCGACACCCTGCGTTTCCGCATGCGTTCTACCTCCCCGTACTGCCGAATCCGCCCGCGCCTCGAGAGCTCTCCGGAAGAGTCTCGGCTTCCTGCCACGAGATCCGTACTGTGCGCGCGACGAGCATCTGTGCAATGCGCTCACCGTGCTCGATCGACTGCGGCTCTCGATCGAAATTGATCAGGGGAATGCGGATCTCGCCGCGGTAGTCCGAGTCGATCGTGCACGGGCTGTTGACGATGCCGATGCCGCGGTGCAAAGCGAGCCCGGAGCGGGGTCGGATCTGCGCCTCGCTCCCGGGCGGCAGCGCGATGGCCAGCCCCGTCGGCACGAGCAGCCGGCCGAGCGGCGGGAGCACGACGGCAGGTCCCGCGTTGCGCAGGTCGACGGCCGCGGACCCATCGGTCGCGTAAGCCGGAAGCTCCCACTCCGGCGGATAGCCGGGCAGGCGAAGCACGAGAACGCGCAGCGACTCCGTCACGCCGTTCCCGCCGCTCTACCCTAAAGGACTTCGGTGACGGCCGTGTGGGGCAGGTCGAATGCTTCCGCGACGCCCGGATACGTGACCTTGCCGCGCACGACGTTGAGCCCGAGGGCCAACGCCCGGTCGGATCGGCACGCGCTTTCCCAGCCCTTGTTGGCCAGCGTCAGCGCATACGGGAAGGTCGCGTTCGTCAGGGCCAGCGTCGACGTGCGCGAGACGGCGCCCGGCATGTTCGCCACGCCGTAATGGATCACGCCGTCGACGACGTAGATCGGATCCTCGTGCGTGGTCGGCCGGATCGTCTCCACACAGCCGCCCTGGTCCACGGCGACATCCACGATCACGGACCCCGGCATCATCCGCTTCAGGTCTTCCCGCCGAATCAGGTTCGGCGCCTTCGCCCCGGGCAGCAGCACGGCCCCGACCACGATGTCGGCCTTCTCTATCTGCTCCAGGATGTTGTGCCGGTTCGAGTAGAGCGGCGTGACGTTCGCCGGCATCACGTCGGCGAGGTAACGCAGCCGGTTCAGCGAGATGTCGAGGATGGTGACGCGGGCGCCCAGACCCGCCGCCATGCGCGCCGCATTCGAGCCGACGATGCCACCGCCCAGGATCACCACGCCGGCCGGCTCGACACCGGGGACACCACCCACGAGGATGCCCCGTCCGCCGTAGAACTTCTCCAGGTACTTCGCCCCTTCCAGCACCGACATGCGCCCGGCCACCTCGCTCATCGGCGTGAGCAGCGGCAGCTCACCCGAGCCGAGCTGCACCGTCTCATAGGCGATGGCGATACAGCCGGAGTCGATGACGGCGCGCGTCAACTCTTCCGCGGCCGCAAAATGGAAATAGGTGAAGACGACCTGATCCCGCCGCATGTGCGGCCATTCACTGCGGATCGGCTCCTTCACTTTCATGATCATCTCGGCCTGCGACCAGACCTCAGCGGCCCCGGATACGATGCGGGCGCCGACGGCCTCGTAAGCCGCATCGTCGAACCCGCTGCCCTCGCCCGCGCCACGCTCCAGCAGCACCGTGTGCCCCGCGCTCACCAGTACCTCGGCTCCGCCGGGCACGAGCGCGACGCGGTTCTCGTTCGTCTTGATTTCCTTCGGAACGCCAATGATCATGTTCGTCGTCCGCGCAAAAAGGTCGAACTAAACGTCAGGCCCCAGTCGCAGGACCGTCTGCCCCTCCGGCGTCAGATACTCGTCGGCCAAGGCCGCGATTTCCGCCGTCGTGACGGCGTCGACACGGCGCATGATCTCCTCCACCGGAAGCAGCGGCTCGCCGTAGAGCTCCGTCCCGGCCAGCCGGTGCAGGCGCGTGCCGCTGGATTCCAGCGAGAGCACGAGCTGTCCTTTCACCTGTCCCTTCACGTCATCCAGCTCGTCCGCCGGCAGGCCCTCCCGGGCGATGCGAGTGAGCTCCTCGCAAATGACGGCCTCCGTGCGGTCCGCCCCGTCCGGCCGCGTTCCCGCATAGACGCCGACCATGCCGCCATCGCGGTAGAACGTGTGGAACGAATAGACGGCGTAAGCCAGGCCCAGCTCTTCGCGCACCCGCTGGAAAAGCCGCGAGCTCATCCCGCCGCCGAGCGCTGTCGACAGCAGGATCAAAGCGTAGCGCCGCGGATCGGAATGGCCGAACGTGCGCCGGCCGAAAACGAGGTGCGCCTGAGCCGTGTCCCGCTGCACGCGTTCCGTGCGCGCGCCATTGCCCGTGGGCGGCCGGGCGTGTCCGATACGGACCGCACCGTCCGGGCCGGCCCTGAACGATTCCGCCACCCGCGCGACGAACGCGTCGTGCTCCACGTGACCGGCCGCCGCAATGACCAGGTTGCTCCTGCGGTATTGCCGCTGATGTACGGCACGCAGCCGCGCCGCGTCGAGCGCCTCGACCGTTTCTCGCGTACCGAGAATGCTGAAGCCATACGGGTGCTCGCCCCAGAGCAGGGCGCCGTGCAGGTCGAAGACGAGATCGTCGGGCGTATCCTCGACTGTCGCGATCTCTTCGAGCACGACCTCGCGCTCGAGGTCGAGGTCGGTTTGCCGGAGCTCGGGCGCGAGCACCAGATCGGCGAGGACGTCGAGCGCGAGATCGACATCGCCATCCAGGACTCGCGCCTGGTAGCTCGTGTGCTCCCGCGTCGTATACGCGTCGAGCGAGCCGCCGCGCCGCTCGAGCACCAGCGCGATCTCCTTCGCCGACCGCTGCGCCGTTCCCTTGAACACCATGTGTTCGAGGAGGTGGCTGACGCCCATCTCCTCCGGCCGTTCCGTGATCGAACCGGCGCGTACCCAGACTCCCAGCGACGCCGAGCGCAAGCCCGGGATCGCTTCCGTCAAAATGGTCGGTCCGCCCTCCAGCTCGGTCCGACCGAAGAGCTCACTCACGTAGATCCGCCGGTCGTCGCCGGCTCTTCCTCCTGCAGCAGCGCCTTGCGTGACAGCCGCATGCGCCCCTTCTCATCGATGGACAGCAGCTTCACACGCACCATGTCGCCTTTCTTCACGACGTCTTCCGTCTTTTCCGTGCGCTTGTGCTGCAGCTCGGAGATGTGGCACAGGCCTTCGACGCCAGGCAGAATCTCGACGAACGCGCCGAACGGCGTCGTCGACTTCACGATCCCTTCGTAGATCGTGCCGATCTCCGGCTCCTGCGTGATCGCCTTGATCCGCTCCTTCGCACGATCGCCGCCATCGGCGGACACACTCGCAATCGTGACCGTGCCCGTGTCGTCCACGTTGATCTGCGTGCCCGTCTCTTCCTGAATGGCGCGGATCGTCTTGCCCTTCGGCCCGATCAGGTCGCCGATCTTCTCCGGATTGATCTGGATGGTGATGATGCGGGGCGCCCAGCGGGACAGCTCGGCGCGTGGCTCGGCCAGTACCTCGTCCATCCGATCGAGGATGTGTATACGGCCCCTGTGCGCGCGCTTCAGCGCCTCGCGCAGGACTTCCGGTGTCAGACCCTCGATCTTGATGTCCATCTGAATGGCGGTCACGCCCGTGCGCGTGCCAGCCACCTTGAAGTCCATATCGCCGAGCGCGTCCTCCACGCCGAGGATGTCCGTCAGCACCTCCACGCGGTCGCCTTCCTTGATCAGACCCATCGCCACGCCTGCGCACGCCGCGCGCATCGGCACGCCCGCATCCATCAGCGCGAGCGATGCGGCGCAGACTGACGCCATGGACGACGACCCGTTCGACTCCAGGACCTCCGAGACGACGCGGATCGTGTACGGGAACGCGTCGTAGGCCGGCAGCAGCGGCTGCACTGCCCGTTCGGCAAGCGCGCCATGTCCCTGCTCGCGACGCGACGTGCCGCGAATCGGCTTCGCTTCTCCCGTCGAGAAGGGCGGGAAGTTGTAGTGTAGCATGAACGACTTGGTCGTCTCGGTGGGCGAGTCGATGGACTCGATGCGCTGCTCGTCCTGCGCCGTGCCCAACGTCACGATCCCCAGCGCCTGGGTCTGGCCGCGCGTGAACAGCGAAGATCCGTGCGTGCGCGGCAACACCGCCGTCTCGACCGAGATCCCGCGGATCTCGTCCGGCTTGCGGCCATCGGCCCGAACGCCCTTGTCCAGGATCTGCCGTCGCATGGCCGCCTTCTCGAGGCCGTACAGCACGTCGCCGATCCGGCCCGCCTCATCTTCGTACTCCTCGGCCAGGGCCTCGCGAATCTCGTCACGGATCGCGCTGAGCAGTTCGTTCCGCTCGGCCTTGTCCGCGACCGCCATCGCATCGGCGATCCGGTCCTGCGCCAGCGCATCGACGCGGTCCTTCAGCGCCACCGACGCCTCCACCGGCGTCCATTCCATCACGGGCTGCTCGATCCCGTCCAGGAACTCCTTCTGGATCTCGATCAACTCGCGAATGCCCCGGTGCGCGGCGACGAGCGCATCCGCGATCTCGTCCTCCGGCACCTCGACGGCGCCGCCTTCCACCATCAGAATCGCGTTCTCGGTGCCCGCGACCACGATCTCGACGTCGCTGAACTCGAGCTGCTGGAAGGTCGGGTTCAGCACCCACTGCCCCTGAATCCGACCGATCCGGACCGCCGCGACCGGCGTCTGGAACGGGATCTTCGACATGCCCAACGCCGCCGACGCACCCACGATGGCCACGACGTCGGCGTCGTTCTCCTGATCCGCCGACAGCACGTGGATCATGATCTGCGTCTCGTTCATGAACCCATCCGGGAATAGCGGACGGATCGGTCGGTCCACCAACCGCGCCGACAGCACCTCCGCCTCGCCCGGCCGACCCTCGCGCTTGAAGAAGCCGCCCGGGATCTTGCCCGCGGCGTAGCTGCGTTCCCGGTACTCCACGGTCAGCGGGAAAAACGGCAGGTGCGTCGGTTTGTCCTGCGCAACCGCCGTCACCAGCAGTGACGTCTCTCCGTATTGCACCAGACACGCCCCGTGGGCCTGCCGGGCCATGCGCCCCGTCTCGAGGATCAGGGTTCGTCCCGCGAAGGTCCGCTCAATTCTCTTCATTGTCTGTCCGATTCCGATGGGAGGATCCCGACCTGCATTTCATTGGGTCACGCGCGAGGACGCAGCGCATGGCAATCCGTGCACGCACTGCGCCCCTCGCGTTCGACACCGCCGAACCGCGGCTCAGTGCCGCAGGCCCAAGTCTTCGATGAGCTGCCGGTAGCGGTCCAGGTCGGTCCGCTTGAGGTATTCCAGCATCCGCCGCCGCTTGCCCACCATCATGAGGAGGCCGCGCCGGCTGTGGTGATCTTTCTTGTGCTTGCGGAAGTGCTCGGTCAGGTCGTTGATCCGCTCGGTGAGCAGTGCGATCTGCACCGGAGCGCTGCCCCGGTCGTTTTCGTGCAGCTGGTACTTCTGGATGATGTCGTCCTTCGTCAGCCCCATGGGCCCTGGCCTCCGCGAGAGTCGTTCGCTGGTCGGGAAGCATATCGCCGCCAAATTAGCCCTTTATGCTATCCAAGCCCGGCCTCAGCCGCAAGCGCCGGCACCTCGCTCAAACACGCGCCGGGCCGCGCCGCAGTCGGCCTCGATCGCCGCGACCAGACCCGCCGCGTCCACGAACCGCTCGATGCCGCGGAGACGAGCACAGAACCGAACCTCGACCGATCGGCCGTACAGGTCGCCATCCCAATCGAAGACGTGCAACTCGATGGTGGCGGTGGCCCCGGGATAGGTCGGCCGCGGGCCGAGGTGGAGCACGCCATCGTGCAGGACACCTGCGATGTCCGCCCGGACCGCGTAGATCCCATCCCGGGGCAACAGCTTGGATGACTCGGGAAGTTTCAGGTTGGCGGTCGGGTAGCCGAGCGCATGGCCGCGGCCATCGCCGTGGACGACCGTGCCGCGGATGGCGTAAGGGCGGCCTAGGTCAGACGTCGCGGCTGCGAGATCGCCGTCGGCGAGGGCCTTGCGGATGCGCGTCGACGAGACGGGCGCACCATCGCGCAGGACAGGGGCTACGGTCTGGACCTCGAACCCGGCCTTCGCACCGAGTGCCCGTAGCATCTCGACATCGCCACTGCGCCCGCGGCCGAAGCCATGATCGTAGCCGACGACGAGCCGACGCGTGCCGATGCGACGCAGCAGGATCTCCTCGACGAAGCGTTCGGCGGTCAGGTCGGCCAGGTGACGATCGAACCGGAGGAGGACCAGGCGGTCGACGCCGAGCTGGGTCAGCAACGCGACCTTCTCCCGCGGCGGTGTGAGCAGGTCCGGCGCCGATTCCGGTCGCACGACCTGCAGGGGGTGGGGGTCGAACGTCACGACCACGCTCGGCGCTCCCGTCGCGGCTGCCGCGTCCAGCACGGCGTCGATCAGCGCACGGTGACCCCGGTGCAATCCATCGAACGTACCCACGGTCACCACTGCATCGGCGCCCGACGGCCCTACCACTGGCCTCGCGTCAGCCATCCGCCAGCACCTTCCGCGGCCGCAGCCACCCCTCCCGCCGCTCCGCGATCGCGAGCAGCCGCCCCTCGGCAGCAACCGCCACCGGCCCGCCCTCGGGCAATCCTTCCGGCGAGCGGATCGGCCGGCCCAGCCGAAGGTCCGCGGCCGCGGCGGCGTCGACCTCGGCCGTGGGCAGGTGCGCCAGCGCTTCGAGGGGTGGCCGGATCGCGGATCCCGGGCCGGGCAGCTCATCGAGGGGCACCGCGTCCTCGACCGTGAACCGGCCAATCCGCGTCCTCCTCAGACTCACCAGGTGCGCGGGGACGCCGAGCACATCGCCCGCATCTCTAGCTACAGCGCGAATATAGGTCCCGGGACCGCAAGTGATTTCGAAGGACACATCAGGCGGCTCGTACGCCGTGAGCCGGACCGCGTCGATGCGCACAGGCACTGGGGCGAGCTCGAGCGGCGTGCCGCTGCGGGCCGCCTCGTACGCGCGTCGCCCAGCCCGCTTTTTGGCCGAGAAATCCGGCGGCCGCTGCAGCCGGAGCCCGACCTGCGAAACGAGCGCGGCTTCGATTTGCCGCAGGTCGAGACGCTGCCAGGAATCCGATTCCGCCGTGACGGTCCCCGTGAGATCGTCCGTATCGGTTCCGACACCCAGGCGCAGCCGTGCGGAATAGTGCTTGGGGAGGTCGTCGAAATACTCTGCCAGGCGAGTGGCACGGCCGACGAGGAGCAACAGCAAGCCGGTCGCGAACGGGTCCAGCGTCCCGGTGTGCCCGATTCGCCTCGTGTGCAACGCACGCCGCGCGGCGGCGACTACGTCGTGGGAGGTGGGACCGATGGGCTTGTCCACGGGCAGGAGGCCGTCTATTCCCTCACTGGGCATCGTCCGATTCGGGCTCGCCCGGCTGCGGGGTGGGTCGCACTTGCGCCAGCAGCCGCTCGATCCGCTGGGCCTGCTCGAACGTCTCGTCCCAGATCCACACGAGTTCGGGAGCACGGCGAATATGTAGACGCCGGCCGATCTCGCCACGGACATACGGTGCCGCGGCGCGCAGGCCCTCGATGAGCTCCGTACGCCGCTCCTCGCGCTCGTCGAGGGTGTGCACGAAGACCTTCGCGACAGCCAGATCGGGTGAGGTCTCGACGCCGGTCACGGTGACGACGCCCACGCGGGGGTCCCGCACGCCGTGGCGCAACACCTCGACGACCTCGCGCTTCAGTTGTTCGTTCAATCGCTCCATGCGCCGTCGGGACACGCAGTCCTCCTTCCCGGGGCACCGAACCCACGCCCGTAAACGAAGCGGGGG
>JBFJPA010000128.1:0-10228 GCA_041617355.1 Longimicrobiales bacterium | reverse complement strand
GGGCGTGCCCGCGCTGTCGCGGCGCACCGTGAACTCGGCAATGCCGGCGCCACCGTTCCCTTCGAAACCGACCGTGACGTCATTGATGCGTAGGGCGCGGGGTTGAGCGGCAAGGCTGGACGGGAGCGCGCCTAGCCCGACGGACAGCGCGAGCGAGAAGCCCGCGGCCGAGAGTCGTGCCATCCTGATCATGGGTCGTTCCTCAACGGTTATAGGATTGATGTGTCCTGGCGGATGCACGTAGCGATCAGCCGAACGGCTGCAGGATCTTGATGAGCCCGCGGCTCGTGAATCCTGCGTAGGTCGCGGACACGACGACGCAGGCTTCCTGCGTCGCTGCAGCGAGCTGTACCTGGAACCGCTGCGCGGTCTGGCCAGGTGGGATCAGCACGCTGGCCGGCACGGTAGCGCCCGCGTTGCTTGCCGCGAGGCTGACGGTCACGCCGCCGGGCGGTGCGACCTGTGGAAGCACGATCTGCGCTCCGACTGTCCCGCCGACGACCGTCGCCGTCCCATCCAGCGCGAGACGAACGGCCGAGCCGGCGGGAGTCGCGGTCGGCAGTACGAACACAGTTCTCGATTTCGCAGGTGTCTTGCCCACGCGGGCCGAGATCGTCGAACAACCGCCGACGACAGTCTGCGCGCCGACGTTGAACTGACCGGAGATTCGCCCGCGCAGGTTCAACTCCGCGGGCACGGACGCGACACCGGGTTGGGAGCTGGCCAGCTGAACGTTCGCATCGATGAGACTGATCTGGTCGAGCGTCACCGTGGCCAACGCCTTCTGTCCGGCTGGAATGTCCGTCGGCGTGATGCTCAGTGACGCGACGGCGGTCGCACTGCGTGCGGAATTTGTCCAGGGACTCGACACGGCGTGCGCGGGCAACCCAATCAAGACGAGGGTGACGGCCGTGCGTCCTTGCAGCCACGGCAGCCTCGAGACGCGGCGAGCGAGCGACATGGAAAATTCTCCGGCGTTGGCGTAAAGCGGGCGTCGGGGCCAAGCCCCGTCGGGAACCATCTCTGAAGAGAAGAACGACGGCCTCGCCGCTTTTTCTCAGGCGGGCGCACGGGCCGGGTCGTTGCGGTTGTGGGCCGTGCCTCGGAGGCGTAAGCTTGGTCCGTGCCCTCGGGAAGAGCTCCGACGCGGCCTGCCGACCTGGCCGTTGCCCGCGTTTCCATCCGCGGCGCCGCACGCTGGACGCAGCGGCGGCACCCCTGGATCTACCGAAGTGACGTGGTGGAGCCCCCGCGTGCGGCGGCAGGTCCCGTCGCTGTGGTCGATGAGAGAGGCGCCTGGATCGGCCGGGCGCTGTGGAGTCCCGCGTCGAGCATTGCGCTGCGGATGCTGACGGACGAGGATCGCGCGATCGATGCGGACTTCTGGGCGGAGCGAATCGGGCGCGCCATCGCGTACCGCGCGGCCCTCGCGCCGGACGCGGAGGGCTACCGCCTGGTGCACGGAGAGGCGGACGGCTTACCCTCCCTGATCGTGGATCGGTATGACGAGTCCCTCGTCGTGCAGCTGCTGTCCGCGGGTCTCGAGGCGTGTCGCGCCGACATCGTGGGTGCCCTGGTCGATCAGCTTCAACCGACCGGGATCCTGGCCCGCAACGACGCGTCGGTCCGAGAGCACGAGCGTCTGCCGCGCGAGGTCGAGCTCCTCGTCGGGTCGGTACCGGAGATCGTCACGGTTCGCGAGGGTCGGGTCCGTTATGATGCGGCGCCGTGGAGCGGTCAGAAGACCGGCGCCTTCCTCGACCAGCGCGAAAATCGTGAGCGGGCCGGGGCACTCGCGCGTGGGCGAGTGCTGGATGCCTTCTGTTATCACGGATCCTTCTCGCTGCACCTGGCCGCGGCCGCCGACGAAGTCATCGCGATCGATTCCTCGGCAGATGCTCTCGCGCGTGCATCGGAAGTCGCGCGCCGAAACGGGTTCGACCAGATCCGCTGTATCGAGGCGAACGCCTTCGACTATCTGCGCGCGGAGGAGTCGGCAGGACGCATTTACGACGTCATCGTCCTCGACCCACCCGCGTTCGCGAAGCGACGCGATTCGATCGAGCGCGCGCTCGGTGGCTACAAGGAAATCAACCTGCGCGCGATGCGCTTGCTCGCGCCCGGCGGCCACCTGCTCACGTTCAGTTGTTCGTACCACGTCGGCGCCGACCAGTTCACCAGCATGCTGCAGAGTGCGGCGGGCGACGCGGGGCGTACGCTGCGCTGGATCGAATCAGTGTGGCAATCGCGGGATCATCCTCGTATCGTTCAGATTCCAGAGACGACCTATCTGAAGGGCGCGATTCTGCAGGCCGCCTGATCCTCGCTGCGGGAACGGACGGCGCCGAACCGCATCGGGCCCGGATGACGCCCGAATCGGGAGAGGTTCTTTTGCCGTCGGATTCCAGCGACGAAGTAACGCGGACGGTCGACGCGCCACCGCATGGCCGGGCGCGCCTGATCCAAGTGGTCGCTCTCGCAATTGTCGCGACCCTCGCACTGATCGGCCTGGGCGCGACGCCCTACCTGATCGAGCGCCAGTCGGCGTCGTATCGAGCGGAGCTCACGGCGGTGATCTTGCCGACCGAAGCGTTGCTGACCCGCTTCGACGTGTCGCAGGCGCGTCAGGTCGCGGCGATGCGCGGCTACCTGCTCACTTCCGACACCACCTATATCGATGACCTGAACGCCGCGCGTCTCGAGGAGGGCGAAGTCCTCGCGGAACTCGCCGCCCTGGGGGTGCAGATCGGGACGGCGACGGCGAGTGCCGTCGCTACCGTCGACTCCGCCGCGAGCGAATGGAAGGTCCTGCAGGATCGCTTGCTGGCGGGGGAGCTCGAGCGGGATGCATTCACGGCCAGGCTCGATCAACAGCAAGCGATCTACGTCGGCGTGCTCGGCCGGGCCGCAGACCTGCGCGCCGCGGTCACGGCGGCCGGCAGCGCGGTGCGTGAGCGAATCCGGACCGTCGAAGTGTCACATCTGCGCCTCGCAGCCGTCTCTGCGATTGCCGCGCTGCTCGCGTTGGGCGCGCTCGTCTTCGTCACACTGAGCGCGCTACGCGCCATGCGTGCGCTGAGCGCGAGCGAGACCGAGCTTCGCGCGACGTTCGAGCAGGCCGCCGTGGGCATCGCGCATTTCGGACTCGACGGCCGCCTGCAGCGAGTGAACCGCCGCTTGAGCGAAATTCTCGGTCGCGCGCCGGATGCGCTGAAGGGACTCGCCCTGAGCGAGCTGGTTCACGCGGACGATCGGGAGCCGGAACTCGAGCGGCGTCTGCAGGACGGCGAGATCGCGAGCTACGCGCGCGAGCAGCGCTTGGTTCGTGACGATGGAACGATCGTGTGGACGCAGCTGACGGCATCCTGTGTCCGCGATACACGGGGCCGGCCGGTCCATGCGATCGCGATCGTCGAGGACATCAGCGAGCGCAAGACGCTGCAGGCCGAGCGCAACGCGCTGCTCGATGCCGAGCGCAAGGCGCGCGGCAGGGCGGAACTCGAGGCGGAGCGGAGTCAACTGCTCCAGGCGATCACGAGCGACCTCGCGACGGTGCTCGACGCCGGTGAAGCCGCGCGGCTCGTCATCAAGAATGCGGTCGATGTGTTCGGCGCGAGCTACGGCTTCGTGGCGTTGCCGACGGCCGACGAAACGCATCTCGAGATCGTCGGCGCCGTCGGCCTGCCAGCCGACATGGCGCGCCGGTGGCACCGTTTCCCGGTCGCCACGCCGATCCCGTTGACGGCCGCGTACCACACCGGTCAGCCGCTGTTCGGCGAGCACGAGAAAGACATTGCCGGGCTGCACGGGGGGCTGCGGGAGAGCTTGAGCGAAAAGGGCATTCGAGCGTTCGCCGTTCTGCCCCTGCCGTTAGGTGAGCGCGTGCTCGGCGCGATGACCCTCGATTTCGGCGAGGAGCACTCGTTCGACGCGGAGGAGCGGGAGTTGCTCGGGTCGATCGGCCGTCAGCTCGCGCAGGCACTGGACCGGATCCGGCTCTTCGATGCGGAAAAGGCGAGGCGCGCAGAGGCGGAGGCCGCCGTAGCCCGGGTCGAACGGCTGCAGGCGCTCACCGCAGCTCTGACCATGGCGCTGACCACGGAACAGGTCGCGGAGACCATGGCGCGCGTCGGCTGCAATGCCCTCGGCGGCCATTCGGCCGCCACCGCGCTGCTCCGCCCTGGCAGCGACAGCCTCGAGACAGTCGGCTGGTTCGGCTATCCCGCGGACATTCGGGCGGACTGGGAGACCTTGCCGCTTTCGACGAATCTGCCGCTGCCGGAGGCGATGCGTACGGGAGGCGCGATTTGGATCGGCTCCCGGCAGGAATGGGCGGAGCGCTTCGGCCCGCCGCCACGGATCGAGCGCCTCTTGCCGTCCGGTGCGTGGGCTGCCATTCCGCTGTCCTTCGAGGGTCGTGTACTCGGCGGCCTGGCCATCACGTTCACGGAGCCGCGCGAGTTCACTGCCGAGGATCGGGCTCTCGGCCATGCCATCGCGCAGCTCGGAGCGCAGGCCCTCGAGCGCGCCTGGCTCTACGACGAGATGCGCAGCGCCCGCAGGGCGGCGGAGGCGGGCGTCCGTTCGCGGGACCGATTCCTGGCAACGATGGGCCACGAGATGCGATCGCCACTCGCCGAGCTGATCGGCATCTTCGATCTCATCACCGACGAACGCCTGCCCGATCCAGCCACGCAAATGATCGGACAGGCCCGATCCGACACGTGGCGCCTCGCCGCCCTCGTCGACTCGATCCTGGCCGTTGCCGACATCGAGGCGGGCACGGCCCGCGTCACCTTCGAGCCCGTCGACGTGGGCAGTCTCGTCCGCGACATCGCAACCTCGTTCGAGCCCGCAGCCCGGGATCGCGGCATCGCGTTCCGCGTCGACATCGCCGAGGACACGCCGCTGATCGATACGGATCCGCGCAAGCTGCGCCCCATCGTGTACCACCTCATCGACAACGCCCTGCGCTTCACGCAGCGCGGCGAGGTCGTGGCGTCCGTCGTGCCAGCACGAGGTGTGATCGTCGTGCGCGTGGCCGATACGGGGCCCGGCATTCCTATGGACCGACAGGAAGCCATTTTCGAGCCGTTTACCCAGCTGGACGCGACGCACACGAGACAACGCGGTGGAGCCGGCATCGGCCTCGCCCTCGCCCGTCGCTACGCGCGGCTGCTGCGCGGCGAGCTGACGGTGCTCTCGCAGGTCGGACACGGCAGCGCATTCTCCGTGTACCTGCCTGTCGCGGACGGCGGCGTGGCCGAGGCGGCGCGCGGAGGCGCCGAGCCCGAGCCGGCCGGCGAATCCGCGATTCCGGCCCGTGTCCTCGTCGTCGATGACGAGGAGGCGATCCGCCGCGTCGTCGTCCGTACACTGCAACGCCGATCCATCGCGGCGACGCCTGTCGCGGATGCGGAGTCCGCGCTCGACAGACTGGCGAAAGAGACGTTCGACCTCGTGCTGACCGACATCAGCATGCCGCGGCATTCCGGCCTGTGGCTCGCCGACCGCGTCAGGGAACGGTTCCCGGGCGTGCGTGTGGTGTTGATGAGCGGTGCCGAGCTGACGCCCGAGGAAATCGCCTGGATCGGGCGGCTGGACTGTCTTTTCGTGTCGAAGCCGTTCGAGCCCCAGGCGTTGGGTGAAGCGCTACGGCGCGAGATCGCCATGGGACGCATGGGTCAGCCAGGCTGACGGTCCTTGCAGCCGCGGTAGTCGCCCCAGTACCCGGGTCAGATTCCGCCGCGTTCGAGGAAGGTGGCGACATCTTCCTGCGTGACGGCGAAGGCGCCCAGCCGGCCGTGCCACGGACCGTGCCAATCCGACCCGCCGGTCACGAACAGGCCCAACTCGCGCGTCACCGTTTCAAGCCGCAGGCTTTCGGTCGGATCACAGCGAGGCCGATAACATTCGACGCCGTCGAGTCCCCAGGTCACGAAGCGGCGAATATCACGTTCGAACATGTCGGCGCGCGGATGTGCCCAAACGGCCAGGCCACCTGCCTCGTGGATGAGCTCGATGGCGCCGCAGGCGGTGAGCAGCGCATTCGGCAGGTAGGCGGGCCCCGAATCGCCGATGTAGCGGTCGAATGCGTCGGCGAACGTGCTCGCGTAGCCGCGCTGAACGAGCGCCTTCGCCAAGTGCGGCCGGCCCATGGACCGGACTTCCGGGCCCGCCACTTCTTCGACGTCTCCGAACGGCACGGAAATGCCGAGCGACGCGAGTCGGTCGAGCATACCCAACATGCGAGCGCGTCGGGCCTCGGCCGCGTTGTCGCTGTATCGCATCAACGTCGGGTCGGCAGGGTCCACGAAGTAGCCGAGCACGTGGACCTCGCTGCCCTCGTGCATCGTGGACATCTCGAGCGCCGGGATGACATGAAGGATGCCTTCGGCGGCGACGGCGGCCTCGGCGTATCCGGCGGTCGTGTCATGATCGGCCAGCGCGATGACGTGTAGGCCGCCCGCGCCCGCTGCTTTCACGAGGTCCGTCGGCGAGAGGCTGCCGTCGGAGGCCGTCGAGTGCAGATGCAAATCGATCCGCAATGTTTTCTCGTCACTGACAAAGGTCGGGCCCGATGCGCGCGGGCCCCGCGCAATGATCACGCGGGGCCCGGCATTCGGGCAAGGGGCTGTCGGCGTCAACGCACGGAGACGCCCCGTCCGACCCGGAACGCGAAGCCGATGCCGAGCACGTCGTTCGAGCCGAGCCGGTAGCCGAAGCGCAGGACCCAGCGGTCGGCGATCTCGAAGTCGGCGCCGATATCGATGTCGATTTCGATGTCCGTGTCGGTCTCGTCACCGTTCGCCGTTTCGGAGGTCTTGACGTCGAAGGCGACGCGCGGGTGCACGTAGGGCGTGATCATCGTGCCGCCGGATCCCAGCGGGACACCCACGCTGACGCCAACGGGGATGCGCAGCCTGGTCACCCCGTCGATGGACGCACCGATCCCGGTGACCCAATACAGGGACAGCGGGGCGGTGCCTTCGAGGGACAGCGGACCGAACAGTTCGGCCCCGATGAGCACGGTCCGGTCACCCGACCTGCCGCCGATGCCGCCGCGGACGCCGAGATTGATGCCGGCCGACTGACGCCAGATGCCCTGCACGCCCCAGTCGCCGTAATCGGGCCTCACGATGTAGGCGCCGAGATCGTCGTGCGGGCGGGGCGAGAAGAACGTGGGCGTTTCCCAGCTCTGGGCGAGGCCCGGTCCGGCAGCGAGCAAGACGAAGGTGGCCGCGAGGCCGATCGAACGACGCAACATGCGGTCATACCTCCACTTGTAAGGTTTCGTCTGGCAGTGTGCCCCCGTTCTGGGTGGCAAGATCGGTGCCGGGCCGAAGTGCACGGCGGACAGTCGTATGCTAACCTCCGACCCGGCCCGCCGCCCTGCTGAGGTGCCCATGACCGAACCGATCGACCGGCGTCGCGCACTCGGAATTCTGGGGGGCGCATTCGCCGGATTGCCGCTCCTCGCCGCACGCGAGCCCGGACGCCGGAGGAGCGCCGTGCCGCCGAACATCGTCTTCATCATGACCGACGATCAACGGCAGGATGCCCTCAGTGCGTATGGCAACGCGATTCTGCGTACGCCCGCCATGGACCGGATCGGGCACGAGGGGATTCGCTTCACCGAATCGTTCGTGACCAATTCGCTGTGTGCGCCGAGTCGTGCTTCGATTCTGACCGGACTGTACTCGCACGCGCATGGCGTGATCACGAATGGCGGCGGTCCGCTGTACTACAACCAACCGGGGCTACGGGCGGATCAGCTGACGTTTCCGCATTTGCTTCGCGCGGCGGGATATCACACGGCGCTGATCGGGAAATGGCACCTCCGCTCGGGACCGAGCGGCTTCGATCGCTGGATCATCTTCCCGAGCCAGGGCATCTACCACGATCCGGACATGATCGCGGGCGTTGGCGACGTGCCTCGTGGCCAGGGCATCCGGCTACGCCTGCGCGGACACGCCGACGACGTCGTTGGTGACCAGGCGATCGAGTTTCTGCGCACGCGTCCAGCGGATCGGCCGTTCTGCTTGCTCTACCAGTTCAAGTCGCCGCACCGCGCGTGGCAGCCAGCCGCCCGGTTCGCGGATGCGTTCGCCGACATCGACATCCCCCTGCCACGCACGTACGAAGATCGGCTCGACGCGGATGCGTTGCGCAATGCGGAGCTGGCCATCGCGGATATGCCCGACTTCCGTGATCGCGGGGTGGACCCGGCCTTGCCGCTCGAGGAGCGCAAGCGCCTGAACCTGCAGCACCTCGTCAAGAACTACTACCGTGTCCTGCTCAGCGTCGACGAAAACGTGGGGCGCCTGCTCGATGCCCTCGATGAGCACGGCATCGCCGATGACACGATCGTCGTCTATACGTCCGACAACGGGTTCTTCCTCGGCGAGCACGGGCTTTTCGACAAGCGGCTGATGTACGAGGAATCGATCCGCGTGCCGCTCTTGATCCGGTACCCCCGCCTGCCGGGGGCGGCCCGCGTCGACGGGTCACACATGGTGCTCAACATCGATGTCGCGCCGACGTTGCTCGAGCTCGCGGGGCTACCCGTTCCTGGCTGGATGCACGGACGCAGCCTCGTGCCGCTGCTCGAAGGACGCAGCGTGCCGTGGCGCGATGCGTTCCTGTACGAGTACTACGAGTACCCGGCCGAGCATTGCGTGCGAAAGCACCGGGGCGTACGCACGACCGATTGGAAGCTGCTTCACTTCTGGGAGCACCCGGAAGAGTGGGAGTTGTTCGACCTGCGCAACGATCCAGGCGAAACGGTGAATCTCGCGAGCCGGGTCCGGCATGTGGACACGCGGAATGCGCTGCGCGCGCGCCTCGACGCCTTGCGAAGCGAGCTGGGCGATCGCGATCCGCCCGGACCCGTGCCAACCGCGCTGCCGTGCGGGAACGGCGTGAACACCGGCTACGGACCGCCGCGCTGATTCGACGGGCCCTCTCGCGCCGCACCGAACCGCAGCCGTGCGGCAATGCCATCCGTCGGCGACGACCGCGTGTATACGACGATGGACCAGCGCCCGGCCGCCAGATCCGCGTGGTCGGCACCGGACAGCGACAGCTCGCCGCTGCTCACCAGGCGCGCGGGACCCGCGAGCCGGTGCACGACGGACGCGGGTGACTGGGCCGACGTGCCGTCTCGCCGGAGGACGATGCCAAGCGCATCGCTCTCGGGAATTCCACGGATCGTGATCTCGTACGCGAACGCCGAGCGCGGCGCATCGTAGCTCACCCTGGCCGTGAACGTCGTTCCCTGCCCTGCACCGCTCACCGTCAGGCGGGACGGCGTCGGCGCGCGCCCCTGCGCGAGCGGTGGCGTCGTGGGCGGCGGACGACGCCGCGGTCCGATCTTCTCGAATGCGAAGGCGAGCGCGACGAGGCGGGCGTCCTGGAACGGGCGGCCGAGCAGCTCGATGCCGACGGGCAGCCCGCTGTCCGTAAACCCCGCCGGCATGGAGAGCGCGGGCAAACCGGAGTTCGCGCTAACGGAACACGTCGACCCGGACTGTGGCTCGCCGATGCGTGCGGGCTCCCGGCGCACCGTCGGATAAACGAGCGCGTCCACCTGGTGCGAATCCAGCATATCCACGAGTGCCGCGCGCAGTGCCGCCTGGCGTTCCAGCGCGCGCCGATATTCGGCTGTCTCCCGCGCCAGGGCCGCGTTGCGCCGGTGCAGCCGTTCACTCAAGTCGGCGTGAACCAGGCCGAGCCGAAGGATGTCGCCGAGTGAATCGACGGGCGCATTGGGAATCCCGGCGAGGTAGTCGATCAGGTCGTACTTGAACTCGTGATCGATGACGCCCGAGCCGTTGACGAGCGAGTCGAGGCCGGCCGCCTCGACATCGACGATGACGGCGCCCGCGGACCGCATGGCTTCGAGCGCGTCGCGAACGACGCGCGTGACGGCGCGTTCGTCGGTGGTCTCGCCGACGTAGGGCACGAGCACGCCGAGACGTGCGCCGCGTAGCGCCCCTTCGTCGAGCGACTCCTCGAAGCGGATGCTCGGCCGATCCCTCAGCGCGGCCGTCGCCGCGTCGGCAGAGTCGAAACCGACGGTCGCATCGAGACCGATGGCGAGGTCACGCGCGGTGCGGGCGAGCGGGCCGCCGACGTCCTGCGTGTGCGACAGCGGGACAATGCCGGCCACGCTGCTCAGCCCCTTCGTCGCCCGCAATCCGAACAGGCTCGCGAACGATGCGGGGAT
>JBFJPA010000127.1:0-10258 GCA_041617355.1 Longimicrobiales bacterium | reverse complement strand
CGTCCAACTCGAACGGATCGAGGCACTCGTCCGGAGGGGCCGCGAAGAAGGCGCCACGCTCTGGCAGCCCTCGTGGAGCTGTCCGACGGAAGGGTGGTTCTTCCCGCCCACACTGTTGACCGATGTGTCGCCCGCCGCGACCGTCGCCCAGGTCGAGATCTTCGGGCCCGTCGTTGTGATGATGACGTTCCGTACCCCCGCCGAAGCCGTCGAGCTCGCCAACAACACCCGTTACGGCCTCGCGGCCAGCGTCTGGACCGAGAACATCAACCTGGCCCTCGACATCGCGCCGAAGGTCAAGGCCGGGACCGTCTGGATCAACTGTACGAACGTGTTCGACGGCGCGTCGGGCTTCGGCGGCTACCGGGAAAGCGGCTTCGGCCGGGAAGGCGGACACGAGGGCATGTGGGAGTATCTCGTGCCGCGCTCGCAGGCATCGCCCACGACAACGCCGCCGGCGCCCGAGACGCGCGTCACGGATCAGCCCGTTCGCGCGGCCAACGGCGACCGCGGCATCGACCGCACGGCCAAGCTCTACATCGGCGGCAAGCAGGCCCGGCCCGATCAGGGTTACAGCCTGTTCGTGTGCGACCGCGCCGGCGCGGTGATCGGCGAAGTCCCGCGCGGCAACCGCAAGGATGTTCGCAACGCCGTCGAGGCCGCACACAAAGCGGCGGGCTGGGCGAAGCAGACTGCGCACGCGCGTGCACAGGTGCTCTATTACCTGGCCGAGAATCTCGCGGCCCGAGGCGACGAGTTCACGGCGCGGCTCGCGTCGCTCAATGGGGGCGATCCGGCGCACGCGCGCGGCGAATTCGAGCTCGCCGTGCGCCGCACGTTCACGTACGCTGCGTGGGCGGACAAGTGGGAGGGTGCCGTGCACCCGACGCCGTTCCGCAACGTGACCCTCGCCATGCCCGAGCCGCTGGGCGTGCTCGGCCTCGTTTGTGACGACGCCTCGCCGCTGCTCGGCCTGCTCTCGCTCACGCTGCCCGCGATCGCGACCGGCAACACCGTCGTCGTCGTGCCCAGCGAAGTCGCGCCCCTCGCCGCAACGGACCTCTACCAGGTCTTCGACACGTCTGACCTGCCCGGCGGGGTCGTCAACATCGTGACCGGCCTGCGCTCGGAGATCGTCGAAACGCTCGCGGGACACGATGACGTGGACGGACTCTGGTACTTCGCGACCGACGGCGGATCCGGCGCCGTCGAGCGTCTCTCGGCGGGGAACATGAAGCGAACCTGGGTCTGCCACGGGCGGCCCACCGACTGGAGCGATCCAGGACGAGCCGAAGGGGAGGCCTTCCTGCGTCGTGCGACGCAGGTCAAGAACATCTGGGTGCCCTACGGCGAGTGAGCGACCCGCGCCTATCCGAGTCGCGCATCCGCGTCCGTTACGGCGAAACGGACCGCATGGATCGCGCGTATCACCCGCACTACCTGGTCTGGTGCGAGATCGGGCGCACGGACTTCATGCGCGGGCTGGGCACGACGTACGCCGACCTCGAAGCGAGCGGCCTGCTCCTTGCCGTTGCCGAAGCCGAGATCCGATATGCGGCGCCGGCCCGCTACGATGAAGAGATTTGCGTGCGGACCCGGCTCGAACGCGTGCAGTCGCGTGCCATCACCTTCGGATACGAGATCGTCCGTGTTGAGAACGGCACTGATGTGAAGCTGGCGACGGCCAGCACGCGTCTCGTCGCCATTGGTCGAAACGGCGTGCCGCGCGTGATCCCCGCAGAATTGGTCGAGCGGTTCCGTGAAGTTCTTGCATCGACTACACCTTGAATCCCTGGCGCTGCTGATCGTCCTCGGCGGTTGTGCTGGCGGATCCCTGCCTCCACCGCCGCCGCCCCCTCCACCGCCGCCCGTCGAAGACGCGCTCGCCATCGACAGCACGGACATCAAGGTCCTGGCCGCGCTGCTGCGCATGGAGGACGAGCGGATCATCGATCGTGCGCGCATTTCTGCGTGGGTCGATCATCCGAACCGGCTCATCCGCTCGCGATCCGTCCTCGCGATCGGACGCGTCAAGGATGGAGAATCCCTGCACCTCGTCCTCGTGCGGCTGACGGACCCCTCGGCGACGGTGCGGGCGGACGCCGCCTTCGCGCTGAGCCTGCTCGGCGACACGACGGCCGCCGTCATCGAGGCACTGACACGCGTGGTGAACGAGCCCGTCGACCCGCGTCCGGGCGTCGAGGCCGCAGCGGCGCTCGGCCGCCTGGCAACACCGTCCAGCTTCGCGGCACTGACGACGCTGCTCCACTCGTCGACGCCCCGCTTTCCGGACATGACGCGCGAGGCGCTGCTGCACCTGTGGCGCGCGCCGCGCTCCGCCGAGCTGGTGGAGACCGTCCGGCCGTACCTTCGGTCGAACGATCCGTCGGTGCGGTGGAACGCCGCGTACGCCCTCTCGCGGCCCGGCGGCCAGCTGGCAGTGGCGCCGCTCTTGGCCGTAGCCGGGGACGAGGACCCCGCCGTGCGAGCGCTCGCCGTCCGCGCCTTGCGGGCTCCCGCGGCAGACAGCGCGGAGGCCCGGGAGGGTGCGCTTGCCGCACTGCGGCAGGCACTTTCCGACGTTCATCCACACGTCCGCATCAACGCGCTCGCGGCGCTCGCCACCTTCGCCGAGCCGGCCGACCTGCCGGCGGTTGCGGACCGCCTGGCGGATCCAGACATGAACGTCCGCGTCGCGGCCGCACAGGCCCTCGGGGAGATGGGAGGGACAGGCGCCGCAAGAGCCTTGGCCGCCAGTGTCCGCGATCCCGTCATCCCGACCGGCGTTCGCGCGACAGCGCTGGCCGCACTGGTGCGCGTCGATCCTCCTGCGGGACTCGAGCTGGCCGAGGAGTGGAGCAGGGGGACGAGTTGGCTCCTGCGCTTGCACGCGACGCGCGCGATCGCCTCGGCTCAGGCATCGGAATCGACCAACGGATTGCTCCTCGAACGTGCCCGCGATCCCGACCCTCGCGTGGCCGCCACGGCGATTCGGACGCTGTCGAGCCGTCAGGCGGTTCCCGGCTTGCATTCCGTGCTGCTCGAGCGACTCGCGTCTGCGGACGCGGCCGTGCGCGCGGCGGCCACGGCTGGCCTCGGCCGCGAGCCGAGGGCCGCCGACGTGGCCTTGCTCTTCGAAGCGTACGACCGTGCCCGGCACGACAGCATCCCGTCTGCCGCCCTCGCGGCCGTGGACGTGTTGGGCGCGTTGCAGGACCAGGGAATCCCGGTCGCCAACGCCTTCTTCATGCGCTTCCCCCCCGCGGCCGATGCGCGGGTCCGCCAGCGCGTGGCCCAGCGCCTCGGCGAGGACGGCTGGAGTGGACCCGAGGGAGAAGCGCCCGAGGAGCCAGACGCAACGCCGCGGTCCGACGCGTTTTACGAGGACGCGATCCGAACGCTGCTCGCACCCGCCGCCACCGGGCCGGATCGGCCGCGCGTCGTGATCGGAACGGACCGCGGCGAGATCGTGCTCGAGCTGGCCCCCGAGCACGCGCCGCTCACCGTCTTGAACTTCCTCTCCTTGATCCGTGCGGGGTACTACTTGGGCGACGATCACGGCAGCGGCCCCCGGCTGCGCTGGCATCGCGTCGTTCCCAACTTCGTCCTTCAGGACGGTGACCCCCGCGGCGACGGCGCCGGCAATCCGGGATACGCGATCCGCGACGAGCTGAGTCCGCTCCGCTACGGACGGGGCGTCCTGGGGATGGCGCTGTCGGGACCCGATTCGGGGGGTGGACAGTATTTCATCACGGTATCGCCGCAGCCGCACCTGGATGCGGGGTATACCGTCTTCGGGCGCGTCATCGAAGGCATGGGCGTCGCCGACGCCATCGTGCAAGACGACCCGATCCGCTTCATCCGGGAGGTCCGATGAACCGAGCGCGCAAGCTGCTGATCGCGGCGCTGCTTTGCATCGGGACTCCCGCGTTCGCGGCCGCGCAAACGGTGCCGTTCGGCAAGAACAAGATCCAGTACAACGACTTCGACTGGCGGGTCCTGGCGGGTCCGAACGTCGACGTCTACTACTATCCCGAGGAAGAGTCCGTCGCGCGCCTCGCGTTGTCTTGGGCGGAAGAGAGCTTTTCCTTTCTCTCCCGCAAGTTCCAACACCATCCCTTCCGCCGCATTCCGCTCATCGTCTACTCGTCGGACCAGCATTTCGAGCAGACGAACGTCTTCCCGGGTTTCATTCCCGAGGGCGTCCTGGGCTTCACCGAGTACCTGAAGCGGCGCGTCGCGTTACCGTTCCGCGGCGATTACAACCAGTTCCGCAAGACGTTGCGCCACGAGTTGGTGCACGCCTTCCAGCTGTCGAAGCTCGGCGAAGCAGCGCGACGCCATCCGCGTTCGACGGGTGAATCACCCCAGTTCATTCACTGGTGGACGGAGGGGCTGGCCGAGTTCTGGTCGGGTGAACAGACACGCGAAGACGACATGTACGTGCGCGACCTCGTCGTGAACGGACGCCTGCCGTCGATCGCCGAGTTCAGCCGCACGTACAGCTTCTTTTCCTACCCGCTAGGCGCCGAGCTGCACCGGTACCTGGCCGGCCGGTTCGGCGACGAATACGTCGTGCGTGTCTACGAAGAATACCGTTTGCACGACTCGTTCGAGGATGCGCTCGAGTCCGTGCTCGGCGTCGAACTCGACCGGCTCTCGCGCGAATGGCGGTACTCTCTCGAGCAGCGGTTCTTCCCCGCATTCGCCGAACGGCCGCCGCTCGACGTGGCCGCGCAACCGATCGTCGCGGACCGCGGAGCCAACTACAAGCCGGCCGTATGGCAGGCGCCCGGCGATTCCGTGCCGTGGCTGCTCTTTCTCTCGCCGCGAACCGGGTATACGAGCCTCTACCGTGCCCGCCTGGACGGCGGCGAAGTCTCGACCGAGACGGTGCTGACCGGAGAGCGCTCCGCAGCGTTCGAGTCGTTCCACGCATTCGAATCGGGCATTGATGTCAATCGCGCCGGCGTCGTCGCGCTTTCCGCCAAATTCATGGAACGCGATGCGCTGGTGCTGTGGGACCTGAACCAGCGACGTACCGAGGGCCGCTACCAGTGGGAGGACCTCGTCGGCATCCGCTCGCCACGGTGGGCACCGGACGGTCGCGCCGTCGTCTTCGAGGGCCTCACCACGGCCGGCTTCTCCGATCTCTACGTGCTCTCCTTCGACGGTGGCACGCGCAAGCGGTTGACCGCGGATCCCTATCGCGACCAGGAGCCCGACTGGGCACCGGACGGGCGGTCCATCGTTTTCGCGTCCGACCGCACGCCCTTCGGAATCGAAGGCAAAACGAATCTCGTCGCGCTCGACCTCGCGACCAGCGAGCTCCGCTACCTGACCTACGGCGATTGGAACGACCGGGGCCCGCGGTGGTCCGAAGACGGCACGCGCATCGTGTTTACGTCAGACCGCGCGGGTACACACGATCTGTACAGCATCGACGGCACCGGCCACGGGCGTCGGATCACGAGCATGACGGGCGGTGCCTTCGACCCGCACTGGCTGCCGGGCGATCGCGGCATCGTCTTCGCCGGCTACCATGATCGCAGTTTCGGGATCTATCGGATTTCGCTGCCCGCCGACACGCTGTCGCTGCCGTTCATCGCCCTCGGCGAAGTCCCGCCCGCGCCCGTGGCGGCAAGCGATGGCAACGGCGAAGCCGTGATCACCGGCTGGCGCTGGGCCGACCTCGATGCCGAGGTGCTCGATACCGCACGCGCGAGACCGTACGAAGCGTGGGACCGCATCTCCATCGACTTCGCCGCCGCCGACGCCATTCTCGCGCCCGGTTTCGGAGCAGCGCAGGGCGCCCAGTTCCTCGCCAGCGATCTGCTCGGCGACCACATCCTGTTCGCAGGGCTGTCCGCCACCCAGGTGAAATCCATTTCGAACCTGGTGGACAGCTTCTCCGGCAACCTGCTGTACCTGAACCTCGCCAACCGTCTCAACTACGGCGTCGGGTTGTTCCGCTTCAAAGGGCTGTTCCGCGACGTGGCGCTCGACCTCTACGAGGAGTCGACGGCCGGTGCATACGTACTCGCGAGTTATCCGTTCTCCAAGTTCGAGCGGGTCGAGTTGCAGCTCAGCGCCGAGCGCAGCTCCCGACGCGATACCGAGGATGCCTTCGAAGGTGACATCTTCGGCGGCACGACCCGGCCGGATCCGCGCGACCTGACGCGACGGGGCTGGCTGACCTCGACGTACGTTTCGTACGTGCACGACAACACGCTCTGGGTCTCGAGTGGCCCGATCGACGGCTCTCGCCTGAACGTGACGGCTGGCCTGGTCAGCTGTTTTTCGTGCACGTCGCCAAGCCCCGTCACCGGCCGCCCCGTCTCTCGCGCCGCCGCCGGTGAAAACTACCTGCTGTCCGCCGACTACCGAAAGTACTTCCGCACGTCGCTCTACGGCGCGTACGCCGTGCGTGCGTTCGCGTTCTTCAGTGATGGCGCGATCCCGGCGCGCACCTACCTCGGTGGATCGCTTCGCTTGCGCGGCTATCCGAACTTCTCGCTCGCCGGATCGCGCGTCGCCTTGCTCAATCAGGAGTGGCGTTTCCCGCTCCTGCGTTCGATCACGTTCGGCTTCCCGTTCGGCGATTTCCGGCTACCCGGGATTCAGGGGGCGCTGTTCGCCGACCTCGGCACCAGCTGGCTGGAGAACAGCGAACGGCCGGAAGGCGGTTGGGGTAGCTACGGTCTGGGAATGCGCATGCCGTTGGTCGCGCCGCTCGTGCTCCGGATCGACATCGGTCGGCGCTTCGATCTGGGTGGTCGGCCGCCGGTCGTGTTCGGCGGCGGCGAGCGTTTCACCGACACGTTCGTGGACTTCTTCGTGGGATTCAACTATTGAGCGATCGAATGCGGACGATGTTCGAACGAGCACAAGTCGCCTTGCTGCTGGCGGTCGCGGCGGCAGCCTGCGGCGGGTCCGGCGTGCCGGCACAGCAGGCAGGGCCGCCGGCCACCGACAGCTCGTTGGTCTCGGAGGCCATGTCTCGCAACCAGCTGCCGGGCCCGCTGCAGATCGTCTTCGCCTGGGCGTTGCAGGAGCGGGAGAGCAAGTTCAGCGGCGATGGCGTGACTCGGGTCGCGCCACCCGACCGGGCCCGCCTCGACCTGTTCGGTCCGCGCGGCGAGGGCTACCTGTCGGCCGCGTTCGTGGCGGGTGAGGTTCGCCTGCCGCCCGGCGCTCCGTCCACACCGCTGCCGCCGCCACCACTGTTGTGGAGCGCGCTCGGCGTGTTCCAACCGCCGCCGGGGACCAACCTCGTGCGCACCCGGCAGGACGGGAACCGGCTGGAGCTGGACTACGCCGCCGGCGACGAGACGTGGCGCTATCGCTTCGAGAATGGCCGTCTCCGCCACGTCGAATGGACGGCACGGCGCGGCGGCCGTCGAACCGTCGAGCTGGAAGGGGCCGCCGCCCTTGGCTTACCCGGCAAGGCAGTGTACCGTGACTGGCCGCAGTTCGTCGAGCTGCGGCTTACCCTGAGCGATGCCTTCAACGTGGCCGGCTTTTCTCCGGATATCTGGAATGTGGGTCAGAACTAGCGCGTGGATCGTGACGGCCGTCGTACTGATCGGTGGCTGCAAATACGGATTTCGGGGCGGCGGTGGCTTCCCGGACCACGTCCGTACGGTGTACATCCAGAGCTTTGACAATCAGACCGATCGCTTCGAGCTGGATCAGCAGTTGTTCCGCCAGCTGACCGAGCAGCTGCCCCGCTCGCTGGGACTCCGGCTGGGCGCGGAACTGTCCGCCGACGCCATCGTGCGCGGCCGCATCCTCCGCTACACGGATGCCGCGCGCAACTACACGCCGGGCGGGCAGACCGGCAACATCAACGTCATCCAACATCAGGTCGAGATCACGGTGGCCATCGAGATCATCGACCGCGCGCAAAACCTCATCCTCTGGGACTCGCAATCGCTCACGGGGCGCGGCGAATACCGGCCGGACAGCCAGCCGGATGACATCGCCCGCAACGCCGCCCTCGAAAGCCTGGTACGACAGATCGTCGACGGTGCCCAATCCCAATGGTAGCCCCTCCGTCGCTTCGCCCGCCCGGTGCCCACCTCCCGTGGCCGGCGTCGATTCCGACCAAACAACAGCGGCCACAGCGACCAAACGCGGACTGACGCCCACGTGACTCGGCGGTCGATCAGACTTCTCGCGCTCGCCTTGGCGATCCCCGCCATGGCGGGCTTTTCGCCGTTTCAGACGGAGGTCGTAGAAGCGGCGGGCGCTGCGGAAGGCGTGCGCATCGAGCACTTCTTCCTCGTCTTCGTGGCGATTCTGGCCGCCGCCAAGATCTTCGGCGAGCTCGCGGAGCGCATTCAGCAACCGGCCGTGCTCGGCGAGCTCATCGCGGGGGTCGTCCTCGGTGCCTCCGTCTTCGGCGTGATTCCGGCGGACGGCACGTTGCACGAAGTCATCGAGCTTCTCGCCGAGGTCGGCGTCGCGATCCTGTTGTTCGAGATCGGCCTCGAGACCGACCTGAAGGAGATGTTCCGTGTCGGCGCGGCGGCGGCCACCGTCGCGGCCGTGGGTGTCGCGGCCCCATTCCTGCTCGGCTTCCTGTTCTGGATCCTCACCGAACCGGCCATCGGCGCACACGCCGCCAGTGTCAGCAATACGATGGTCGCCGTGTTCGTCGGCGCGACTTTGACTGCGACATCGGTCGGCATCACGGCGCGGGTCCTCACCGATCTTGGCCAGATCCACACGCGCGAGGCACGCGTGGTCATTGGCGCAGCCGTCGTCGACGACGTCCTCGGCCTCGTCATCCTGGCCATTGTGAGCGGTCTCGCGGCGGGTGCCGCGCTTTCGATTTTCGACATCGGCCTCAAGTTCGCCGTCGCCGTGGGCTTCCTCGTCGCGGCGGTCATCATCGGCAACGTTATCGCACCGAAACTCTTCGGCCTCATCGATCGCATGCAGGTGCGTGGCGTGCTGCTGGCGTCCGCAGTCTCCTTCGCGCTGCTGTTCGCGGCACTCGCGGGCCTGGCCGGCTCGGCCATGATCATCGGCAGCTTCGCGGCGGGAATCGTGCTCAGCAACACGAACCAGTTCGATGTCATCACGGAACGGACCAAGCCCGTTGCAGACATCTTCACGCCGATCTTCTTCGTGTCGGTCGGGTCCAGCGTCGACGTCTCGTTGTTCCTGCCGTGGTCGGAGAGTTTCAACCTGAGCGTGCTCGGCGTCGGTTTCGCGCTACTGCTGATCGCGATTGTGGGCAAGGTCGTGAGCGGCTATTCCGTCGGCTGGGGCAAACGCAAGCTGAGCCACCTCGCCATCGGCGTCGGCATGATCCCGCGTGGCGAGGTCGGCCTGATCTTCGCGCATCTCGGCCTGTCCAACGGAATCCTCTCGTCCGAGACGTTCAGCGCGATCCTGATCATGGTGATGTTGACGACGTTCCTCGCGCCACCGCTGCTCAAGCCGATCTTCCGCCGGCTGCCCCCGCGCGAAGGGGAAACGTCGCAGGTGCACAGCGCGGCGTCGGCCCACGGGCGATGAAGCTGCGCATCGCGACACGGGGCAGCGCGCTCGCGCGCTGGCAGGCGGACCATGTCGCGGCCGCGCTTCGGCAGTGCCACCCTGGAATCGACATCGGCATCGTCGTGCTGACGACGACGGGGGACCGCTTCTCGCAGGCCGCGCTGTCCGGCATTGGCGAGGTCGGCCTGTTCACGCGCGAAGTCGATTCCGCGGTGCTCGACGGCCGCGCCGATCTCGCCGTGCATTCGCTGAAGGACGTGCCAACCACTCCGCCCGACGGCATCCGCGTGGAAGCGCTGCCGGCGCGACACGATCCGCGCGACGCGTTCGTCCCGGCGCCGGGGCGCGGTCCAACGCTCGACGCGCTGCCGGCCGGCGCACGCGTCGGGACCAGCTCGCTGCGGCGGCGCGCCCTGTTGCTGGCGGCACGGCCCGATCTGGAGATCGTGAACCTGCGCGGCAACATCGACACGCGGCTGGCCCGCGTGGAGCGCGGCGAGATTGACGGTACGGTGCTCGCCCTCGCCGGGCTGGAACGCCTGGACTTGAGCGCGAAGGTCGGCGAGGTTCTCGAGCCACCGGATTGGCTGCCTGCCGCGGGGCAGGGCGCGCTCGCCGTCTCCATCCGTGAGGACGACGAACCGACGGGACGCGCCGTGCGCGCGATCGACCACGCGCCGACGCGCACCGCGGTCACTGCCGAGCGTGCGCTGCTGCGCACGTTGATGGGCGGTTGCCAGGTGCCGAT
>JBFJPA010000126.1:0-10291 GCA_041617355.1 Longimicrobiales bacterium | reverse complement strand
CATTGGGGCCATGAGGGCAACACGGCTTGCGCTGCTGGCCGCGACACTGACGCTTCTTGTCGGCTGCGGCCGCGCCATGGATGGGGACGAGTTCCGCGTCGAGGCCGTCGGGCTGGCGGATGTGACGACCGTGCTCACGCATCGCTGGACGGTCAGCTCGGCCGGGGCCAGGGTCCGCCACGCGACGCTCGCGGAATCCGGTCGCGCTCGGCTGGTCGTGAGGGATGCGGACGGCCAGGTCGTCTACGATCTGGACCTGCAGCCGAATCTCGACTCGCCGACGCTGGCGGGCGCGGCCGGCACCTGGCGTGTGCAGGTGATCCTCACCGACTTCAGCGGCACACTCGACTTCACGCTGGCCGAGGCCGGCTCCGCCTACCTGGCGTGGCTCCGCGGCTGGCGCTTGCTGCTGCTCGTCTTCGTGCTGTTCTGTGGCATCATGTTCGTGGCGTACCGCACGCTCGTGGCAAAGCCGCGCGAGGCTGCTGCCGAGGAGTGCTCGATCGGGTTCGCTCGCGAGTTGGCCATGCTCGGCCTGACGGGCGCGAGCGTGCTGGCGGTGCTCATGGCAGCGTTGTATGCGGTGCCGATCGGCGAGAATACGCGAAGCGCGCTGATCGGGCTGATCGGCCTGCTGCTGACCGCGCTGCTCACGCTGTCCTCGACGACGCTGGTCGCCAACATCATCGCGGGCTTCATGTTGCGCGCGGTTCGGCCGTTCCGGCGAGGAGACTGGGTCCGCGTCGGCGAGCAGTTCGGCCGCGTGACGGAGCGCGGCGCAGTGAACACGACGTTACAGACCGAGGACCGCGATTACGCGACGCTTCCCAACCTCTACTTGATCACGCATCCGCTCACGGTGATTCGCAGGTCCGGCACATACGTCGCCGCCACCGTGTCGCTCGGCTACGACCATCACCACGGCGAGATCGAGGAGCTGCTGGAGCGTGCGGCCCTGACGAGCGGATTGAAGGAGCCGTTCGAAGTGCGCATTCTCGACCTCGGCGACCACGCCGTGACCTACCGCGTCGCCGGGATGCTGCCAGAAGACAGCAAGTTGTTGCTCGTCGCCGAGTCCAAGCTGCGGCAAAGCATCCTCGACGTCCTGCACGGCGCCGGCATCGAGATCGTCTCGCCCTCGTTCATGAACCAGCGTCAGGTCGGCGAACAGTCGCACTTCGTGCCCACCGGGGGTGCGGTGTTCCCGGCGCCCCGGCCGGACGAAGCCGTGGACGTCATCTTCGACGAGGCCCAGCGGGCGGGCCAGGAGGAGCTCTCGGGCGAACTGGCTACGCTGAACGAGGACATCGCCGAAGCGGAAGCCCGACGCGGCACGCTGGAAGGCGAAGAGCTCGCGGCTCTCAACGCCGCGCTCGAGGGCATGCGGGAGCGCCGGGACGAGTTGGCGAAGCTCGAGGCGGCAGAAACCGGCAGCACGACTTCGGATGCGGGCGCCGAACCGGCGCGAAGCGACTGAGTCCGGCGCGAAGGCCCGCCCCGCGCGCCGGAGCGGGCCCCGCCAGTCGGATCAGAACGAACCGGAGATCAGACCGAACCCGCCGACCGTCTGCCGATCCATCATGCGATAGCCTTCGGGCGGCTCGACGCCGAGCAGGTGTCGCACGAAGTAGTCCCACTGCTTGCGGATCGTGTACGCGGGCAGGCCGTGCGCCGCATCGGGCACGATCAGCATGTCGAAGTCTTTGTTCGCCTTGATCAGCGCATCGACGACGCGCAGCGTGTTCGCGGGGTGCACGTTGTTGTCGAGGTCGCCGTGCATGAGCAGCAGCTTGCCCTTCAGGTTCGCCGCCATCGTGTAGTTGGCCGAGGCCTCGTAGTTGTCACGTCCCGTGCGCGCATCGCGTGTGAGCAGGCCCTGGTATTTTTCACCCCAGAAGTAGCCGTAGGTGCGCTGATCGTGATTGCCGGCGCCGGACACGGCGACTTTGAAGAAGTCGGGGTAGCGCAGGATCGCATCGGTCGAGGCAAAGCCGCCGCCGGAATGGCCGTAGATGCCGACGCGGTCGATGTCGATCCAGCGATGGCGGGCCGCGAGCTGGCGGATCCCGGCAATGTGATCCGGGATGCCGTTGTCGCCCATGTTGCCGAAGTAGTAGTCGTGGAACGGCTTCGATCGGCCCGGCGTGCCCATGTGGTCGAGCTCGATGACGATGAAGCCCAGCTCGGCGAGGGCGCGCGGCTCGTGGCGCGCGCTGAACGACCATGTGCCCACACTGCCGACCTGCGGACCCGGGTAGATGTGATCGATGATCGGATAACTGCGGGTCGAGTCGAAGTCAGAGGGCTTGTACATCAGCCCCCACAGGTCTGTCACGCCGTCGCGCGCCTTCAACTGGATGATCTCGGGCGGCGTCCAGCCGACCGAGGCGAGCAGATCGACATCGCCTCGCGCCAGCTCCAGGACGACGTTGCCCGTCGCGCCCGACCGCAGGACGACCACCGGCGGCTCATTCGCGGGCGCGTAGGTATCGACGAAGTAGTTCGCCTTGGGCACGAAGAAGACCTGGTGCCGTCCGTCTTCCGGCGTGAGCAGGGTCAGGTTCGACCCGTCGAAGTTGACCCGGTACAGCTTCGCGTAATACGGAATTCCCGGCTGCCGGCCCGAGGCCGTGAAGTAGATCTGCTTCGCGATGCTGTCCACACGATTGATGAACTCGACGGCGTAGGGTCCGGATTCGACCTGGTTCTTCAACGTGCCGTCTGCGGCGAAACGATAAATGTGGCGCCAGCCGTCACGTTCGGACAGGTACAAGATATCCTCGCCACCATTCACAACCTGGAAGCCACGCGGCTCGACCCAGCTCGGGAAGGAGTCCTTCGTGATTTCGGTCGTCGCTCCGGTGCGCGTATCGACGGCGGACAGCGTCATGCGCTTGTAACCGCGCGAGGAGCTCATCAGGAACGCGCGGTCGGATGTGCGTGCCCACGTCGTGCCTGCGCTGAAGTTGATGGCGGGCGAGGAAGGCTGCTCCACTTTGATGTTGGTCTTTGCCTCGCGGTCGATCACGTGCACGTCGAACTGGCTGATGACCGTGTCGCCCGGGACGGCGTAGAAGTAGCTCTTGTCGACCGGCTGCGGCCCCGTCGACGAGTAGAGCGGATACCTTCGCATGTTGCGGTAGTCGAGCCGCTGCAGCGCCACGCGCCGCGAATCCGGAGACCAGCTCACGGGTGGACGCCTCGGCTTCCAACGCGGCGGTACCGTCCCGCTGAACAGGTCGCCGAGATTGGCCGCATAATCCCAGTGCTCGGCGCCGTCGGTCGTCAGACGCTCCGAATCGGCCGGCAAGGCGATGGAGTCGGTGGACGGGCGACGGCGGGTCGTGTCCTGGGTTGCGGTCGTGTCGCGTTTCACCGCGGTGTCTCGCTGAACCGTCGTGTCGCGTTTGGTCGTGTCGCTCCTGGCCGCCGCGGCCTGGAGCACCGAGTCGCGCTTCGCGATCGCCTCCGCGTTCGACAGCTCGGCCGGCCGGACGTACAGGTCATAATCGTAGGCGAAGACGTCCCACTTCTTGTCGGGCGAACGAACGGCCCAGTCCGGTCCATCCCGCAGCGCGCGTTCGGTCTGCCACACGATCGTGTCCATCGCGGTGCACCGGTAATCCGAGGCACCGCAGCGGAACACTTTCTTGCGCAGTTGCATCTCGACCGTGCGTCCGGTGTCGACGACCGTGAAGCGCGGCAGGCTGGTCGCGTCGATCAGCGTGTCCGCCGCGACGGAGAGCGCGGCCGCCAGCCGCGCATTGTCGAACAGGGGCCGCCGCTGGGCTCGCGCCGGGTCGACCACGTAGGTGACGCCCCGGTCCTCCCGGGCCGTCGACGTGTACCAGAACCGAACACTGTCTTCCAGGAACCGCGGGAACACACTCGTGCCGAACACGAAACGGGCCGACGTGCGCATCAGGTCGGCCCGTGCATAGTCCGGCTTCTGCGCGTGCACGGCCGAGCCGGTCACGAGGAACGCGAACACGACTGTTGCCGCGGAGCCGAAGAAGGCTGAGCGTCGCATGGAAAGTCTCCGGATGGGTGGGCTTGCCTGAAGGTGCTTGAATGTGCCCTGTGGGCCGGAGCTCAGCAACGGGGTTGTTCCGGGCGGCGACCAGGCTCGGCAATGGGATGCCGAGTCACGCCTCAGAACGTGCTCGGGTACTGCGCCGGCAGGATCGTCGTGGGCCGCGTCTGGGGGATGTGGATGACCGCGTCGAAGATCTCCGGCAGAACGACGTATGCCCAGTATCGGTCCGGCCGGGTCGGGTCGAAACAGCAGCCGATCGAGCGGAACCAGCGTGGTCCGAGCAGCCACGACGTGGCCGGCGAGGACAGATCCCGGCCGCGCAGGTCGAGGATGAAATGCGGTATCGATGAGGCGCCGAAGTATTCCTCGTAGGAACCGGTTCGCACGGGATCGAGCGTCTGCCGGTTCAGTCCGGTGAAGGTGTTGCCCTGTTGGGTCACGCCCATGAAGTCGCCGAACTCGTGCGTGAAGGCGACGATGACCAGCTCGTTGCCGAAGCGTTCTCGCAGCCACCGGCCCTGGGCGCCCGGAAAGGTCGACACGTGGAAGTTGTGGGCCCACACGACGACCTTGCTGTCCGGCCCGAGGTGATCCACCCACCACGCCGTGTTGATGGCCATCGATCTGTCGCGACTCTGCTCGCCGACAATCATGGAATGGTACTGAAGCGCAACGCGCAGGCTCTGCAGCGCAAGCTCGAACTCCTTCACGCTCGAGGCGGTCACATACGTGGCGCGCGATGCCAACATCCGTGTGACCTCGGCCCGCATCGAATCGGCGCACTGCCGTTGGAAGTTCGCTCCGGCGTCGACGTACCGCGCCGTCGGGAAGCGGCCCTGCGCATCGTTGGCGTAACGGACCAGGCAATCGAGGCGTGTCCGGGTCGCCGGGACGCGCGCGGGATCGACGTCGGCGACGTAACGAATCACGTTGTCCAGCGCCATTCCCGGATACTGCATGTCGAAGCCGTAGAAGCCGACGCCGCCACCCGCCGCGTTGTGGCTGCGCATCCACTCGATCATTTCCAGCACGGACTCCGTCCGCCACGTCCAGAAGTACAGCCCCGTGAGCAACGTCCGCGAATCGCCCTCGCCCGTCCGCACGTAACGGTCCAGCCGATTCGACTCCGGCCACGTCGCTTCGATGAGGAACGCGTTGAACCCCATCTGTTCGACGAGGAAGCGGAGGATGCGCGCCTTCATCTCGAAGAAGTCGCGCGTGCCGTGCGTGTTCTCACCGAGTGCGACGACGCGCGCATCCCCGATCAGCCCGCGCAGTACCGCGAGATCGGTGTGCGGAAGCGAAAGGTGCGTGCCGCTGAACTGCACGGCGTTGGCCCGGAGCCAGGCCACCGCCTCGGGCGGGACGGACGGGGGCGGCGGTGGCTGCACCGGGGTCGATGACTCGCTGGCGCAGGCACCCAGGAAGAACGGCAGCAGGAACGCGGTCGAGCGCGGCAAGGGCCCTGCCCTTCGTGGGGTCGTGTTCCCAGCATGCCCCGCTGCGATGGCGCGTGGCAAGGGAGACGGGGTGAGCGAGCCCGATCACGGGCCGTCCAACAGCGCGCAACCGTCCGTTCGCCGGGCAGATGCCACCGGGCTGCGCGGCCACCATCGTCCCGCGCTCGACTTGCCCGTAGAATGTACCGCCGTCGTTCCGGGGACTCTCAGGAGGAGTATGCCATGTCCAACCCACGCGCCGCGGCGCTTGCCTCGCTCGCGTTCCTCGTACCGCAGATCGCCGTGGCCCAGCCGGCCGCACGCGACACCACGCGGTGGGACGTGTCCGCCGCACACGGGCCCACGAAAACGGTCCGCTTCACGACCGGCGAGGGCACCTGGATGAACGTGGACGTGAGTCCCGACGGCCAGGAGATCGTCTTCGATCTGTTCGGCGACCTGTACCTGTTGCCGGTCGACGGGGGACGGGCGCGGCGCCTCACGTCCGGCCCGGCCTTCGACGTGCAGCCGCGCTTCAGCCCGGACGGCAGCCGCATCAGCTTCACGAGCGACCGAGCCGGCGGTGACAACATCTGGGTCATGAACCGCGACGGGTCCTCGCCGAGGCAGGTATCGAAAGAAGACTTCCGCCTCTTGAACAACGCAGCCTGGACACCGGACGGCAACTACCTCGTCGCGCGCAAACACTTCACCTCGACGCGCTCGCTCGGGGCCGGCGAGATCTGGATGTTCCACATCACCGGCGGGACGGGTCTCCAGCTGACGAAGCGGAAGAACGACCAGCAGGACGCCGGTGAGCCGGAGGTCTCGGCGGATGGCCGTTACGTCTGGTTCAGCGAGGACATGACGCCCGGCCCGACGTTCCAGTACAACAAGGACCCGCACGCCGGCATCTACGCGATCCGTGAGCTGGACCGGGAAACCGGCAAGCTGCGAACGCTGATCGGCGGTCCGGGCGGCGCCGTCCGGCCGCGCGGCTCGCCGGATGGCCGCTCGATCGCGTTCGTGCGGCGCGTGCGCACGAAGAGCGTGCTCTACGTCTACGACCGCGAGACCGGCGCCAGCCGCCCCGTCTACGACGGACTCAGCCATGACCAGCAGGAGGCCTGGGCCATCTTCGGGCCGTATCCGAACTTCGCGTGGACGCCCGATTCGCGCCGCATCATCATCTGGGCGAAGGGCGGTCTGCACAGCATCGATGTCACGACGCGCGCCGTCACCCCCATTCCCTTCGAGGCAGACGTCGAACAAACCGTCACGGAGCCGCTCCGCTTTCCGGTCGATGTCAGTCCGGCACGATTCGAGGCCCGCATGCTGCGCAGCGCAGCAACCTCGCCGGACGGCGGCTGGCTGGTCTTCGAAGCGGCCGGATTCCTGTGGAAGAAGCGGCTGCCCGATGGCACGCCCGAACGGTTGACTCGAGACAGCACGCGCTTCGAAGGCGACGCCGACATCAGCCCCGACGGCCGCAACGTCGTCTACACGACGTGGCACGACGACGAGCTGAGCGCCATCTGGTCGGTGCCGATGGCCGGCGGCACGCCCCGCCGCCTCACGACGCGGCCCGGCTACTACCACACGCCCCGCCATTCGCCCGGCGGCTCGCGCATCGTGTTCCGGCGCGGCACCGGCAACTTCCTTCTCGGCACGATCCACGGCGTCGCTGCCGGGATCTACTGGATGCCGGCCGCGGGCGGCGAGCCCCAGCTGATTCGCGAGGATGGCAGCGATCCGCGCTTCGACCACACGGGCGAGCGCGTCTACTTCCAGACCGGTGGCGGTCTCGAGAAGCAGTACCGCAGCGTGCGCATCGACGGCGGTGATGAACGCACGCACCTCACCCTGAAATACGCGGACGACGTCGTGCCCAGTCCGGACGGACGCTGGGTCGCGTTTACGGAGCTGTTCAACGCCTACATCGCGCCGTTCCCGCAGACCGGTGCTCCGATCGAGTTGAACAAGGACACGCGCGCCGTCCCGGTCGCACGCGTCACCCGCGATGCCGGCACCGACCTGCACTGGTCGGCCGATTCGCGGCGGCTCCACTGGATGATCGGGCCGGAGTATTTCTCGCGCGACCTGACCCGTTCGTTCGCGTTCCTCGCGGGCGCGCCCGAGACGCCGGAACCGCCCGACACGGCGGGCGTTCGAGCCGGCCTGTTCCTGGACGCCGACGTGCCGTCGGGCCGGTTCGCGTTCGTCGGCGCACGCATCATCACCATGCGCGGCGACGAGGTCATCGAAAACGGCACCGTGTTAGTCGAAGGCAATCGCATCACGCTGGTCGGACCGACCGCGGCCGTCACGATCCCGGCCGGCACCCGCACGTTCGACGCGAGTGGACACACGATCTACCCCGGCATCGTGGACGCGCACGCACACGTCCAGCACTTCTTCGACGGCCCCATGCCCCGCCAGAACTGGGGCTATTACGCGAACCTGGCCTTCGGCGTCACGACGTCGCACGATCCGTCCGCGAATACGGGCACGGTCTTCGCCATGGCCGAGCGGGTCCGCACCGGCGCGATGGTCGGGCCGCGTATCTTCTCGACCGGCACCATCCTGTACGGCGCCGATGGCGACTTCCGTGCGATCGTGAACAACCTCGAAGACGCGCGCTCGCACGTGCGCCGCATGAAGGCCGTGGGCGCGATCAGCGTGAAGAGCTACAACCAGCCGCGCCGCGAGCAGCGGCAGCAGATCCTGAAGGCGGCCCGCGAGCTCGAGATGATGGTCGTGCCGGAAGGTGGCTCGACGTTCTACCACAACCTCACGATGATCCTGGATGGACACACCGGAATCGAGCACAACATCCCGGTCGCGCCGCTGCACGCGGATGTCATGAACGTCTGGAAGGAGACGTTGGTCGGCTACACGCCCACGCTGGTCGTGAACTACGGCGGCCTGTCCGGCGAATACTGGTGGTACGAGAAAGACGAGGTCTGGAAGAACGAGCGGCTGCTCACGTTCACGCCGCGCGGCGTTGTGGACGGCCGTGCCATTCGCCGGCAGGTCTCACCAGACGACGACTACTGGCACATCGAGGTCGCGAAGCAGGCGAAGAAGCTGGTCGATGCGGGTGGCCTGGTACAGCTGGGTGCACATGGCCAGATGCAGGGCCTGGGTGCGCACTGGGAGCTGTGGTCGTTCGTGCAGGGCGGCATGACGCCGCACGAGGCGCTCCGCTCGGCGACGCTGCACGGCGCGCGCTACTTGGGAATGGACCGCGACCTGGGCTCGATCGAGCCGGGCAAGCTGGCCGACCTCGTCGTCGTTGCCGGCAACCCGCTCGTCGACATCCGGCGATCGGCCGACGTGCGCTGGGTGGTTGCGAATGGGCGGGCGTTCGATGCGGCGTCGCTGAACGAGGTCGCGCCACGGACCCGGCCACGTGCCCGCTTCTGGTGGGAAAAGGAGTCGGTCGCGGACGACTGGGTCTGGCGCTAGCTTTTCGCGCCGGCTCGCGCCGGTGGCACGTTCCCTGGATTCGAGGCGGATCACGACGCAATGAAAGACATGCGCCCCACGATCGTCCGGCTGCTGTCCAACATGGCCAGCACGCGGGAAATCCAGCTCTATCTGAAGCGCTTCTCGCAGCTCGACGCGTCGCGCTTCGCCGTGGTCAAGGTGGGTGGCGCCGTGCTGCGCGATGAGCTCGGCGCACTCGTCTCCTCGCTTGCGTTCCTGCAGCAGGTCGGCCTGACGCCGATCGTCGTGCACGGTGCCGGGCCGCAGCTCGACGAGGAGATGAGCGCGGCCGGCATCGAGAAGAAGGTCGTCGGCGGGCTGCGGTATACGAGTCCCGAAGGGCTGGCTGTCGTGCGCCGCGTCTTCCAGCTCGAGAACCTGCGGCTCGTCGAAGCGCTCCAGGCGGACGGCGTCCGCGCCACGTCCATCCACTCCGGCGTGTTCGAGTGCGCCTACCTCGGCCGCCGTAAATACGGCCTGGTCGGCAAGGTCGTGAAGGTACACACGGCCAACATCGAGGCCGCCATCGCGGTGGGCTCGATCCCCGTCATCGCGTCGCTCGGCGAGACGGCCGGCGGCCAGATCCTGAACGTCAACGCCGACTGGGCCGCCAACGAGCTGGTCAAGCGGCTGCAGCCGTACAAGATCATCTTCCTGACGGGGACGGGCGGCCTGCTCGATGCACGCGGCAAGCTCATCGACTCGATCAACCTGAGCACGGAATACAAGGAGTTGATGCGGCAGCCCTGGCTGCACTCGGGCATGCGCGTCAAGATCGAGCAGATCCATGACCTGCTCATGGAGCTTCCGCCCTCCAGCTCGCTGTCCATCACCCGTCCGGACGAGATGGCGAAGGAGCTGTTCACGCACCGCGGCTCCGGCACGCTGGTTCGCCGCGGTGAGCGGATCCGCACCCACGCATCGTGGAAGAAGGTCGACCTCGGCCGGCTGCGCACGCTCATCGAGTCCAGCTTCGGACGGCCCCTGAGCGACGACTACTTCGAGAAGACGAAGCCGTACCGCGTCTACTGCAGCGAGCACTACCGTGCGGCCATCGTGCTGACGCGTGAGGGCAAGCTCACCTACATGGACAAGTTTGCCGTAAGCGACGACGCGCAGGGCGAAGGGCTCGGTCGCGCGACCTGGCTCGTCATGCGCGCCGAGAACCCGCAGCTGTTCTGGCGCTCCCGCCGCGGCAATCCCGTCAATGAGTTCTACTTCGCCAATTGCGACGGCGCCATGAAGGACGACCGCTGGTCCATCTTCTGGTACGGCCTCGACGAGTGGAGCGAGATCCGCTTCGCCGTCGATCACGCTCGTGGCCGTG
>JBFJPA010000125.1:0-10486 GCA_041617355.1 Longimicrobiales bacterium | reverse complement strand
TTCGGGCCGGGCCCCGAACGCGGCGTGTTCCGCACGCGCGACGGCGGCCGGACCTGGCAGAACGTGCTGTTCGTGAGTGACAGTACGGGCGCGGTCGATCTCGCGATGAATCCGTCGAACCCGAACGAAGTGTACGCGTCGCTGTGGCGCGCCGAGCGCAAGCCGTGGACGATCATCAGCGGTGCGCGCGAGGGCGGCATCTACAAGACGACCGACGGCGGCAACACCTGGACGTTGCTCGCGGGCGGCCTGCCGACCGGGCTGCGCGGCAAGAGCAGTGTCAGCGTATCCCGCTCCAACCCCAACACGGTCTACGTCCTCATCGAGGCGGCCGGCGATGCCGGCGGCGTCTACCGCTCCGACGATGGCGGCGCGACCTGGCGGCAGACGAGCAAGGCGACCGGCGGCATCCTGAACCGGCCGTTCTACTACACGTACATCGACGTCGACCCGAAGAATCCAGAGAAGGTCTGGATCAACAACGAGGGATTCTACCTCTCGACCGACGGCGGCAAGACCTGGCAGCGTCGCTCGACGCCGCACGGCGACAACCACGGCATGTGGATCAACCCGGACGACACGGACCTCTTCATTCAATCGAACGACGGCGGCGCGAACGTCACGCGCGACGGCGGCCGTACCTGGTCGACGCAACACAACCAGCCCACCGCCGAGCTGTACCAGGTCGACGTGGACGATGCATTCCCCTACTGGCTCTACGCGGGCCAGCAGGACAACACGACAATCGCAGTACCGAGCGTCCCGCCCGACAACCATCCGGGTGGACCCACGGGGTTCTGGCGCGAGATCGGCGGCTGCGAAACGGGTCCCGCCGTGCCGAAGCCGACCAGCAAGGGCACCATCGTCTACAGCAACTGCAAGGGTCGGTTCGGCCGATACAGCGCGTTGACCGGCCAGGAGAAGCAGTATTACGTCGGCGCCGCCAACATGTACGGGCACAACCCGAAGGATCTCGCGTTTCGCTTCCAGCGCGTGAGCCCGATCTACGTCTCGCCGCACGATCCGAACGTCGTCTACCACGCATCGCAGTTCCTGCACCGGACGACGGATGAAGGCGTGACCTGGCAGACCATCTCGCCGGACCTGACGGCGAACGATCCGCGGGGCCACGTCTTCAGCGGCGCGCCCATCACGCGCGACATCACGGGCGAAGAGTTCTACAGCACGATCTACACGGTCTCGGAGAGCCCGCTCGAGCGCGGCGTGATCTGGACGGGCTCGAACGACGGCGTCGCCCACATCACGCGCGACAACGGCGCGACCTGGACGAAGATCACGCCGCAAGGCCTGCCCGCCGGCGGCCGGTTCCAGACCATCGAGGCGTCACCGCACCGTCGCGGCTCGGCGTACGCCGCCGTGCTCCGCTACATGTTCGATGACTGGAAGCCCTACATCTACCGCACGGATGACTACGGCCGAACGTGGACGCTCCTGTCGGGGCCGGGTAGCGGCTTCCCGCAGGATCACCCGACGCGCGTGGTACGGGAAGATCCGGTGCGTTCGGGCCTGCTCTACGCGGGCACGGAGTTCGGCCTGTTCATCAGCTTCGACAATGGCGCGAGTTGGGACTCGTTCCAGCTCAACATGCCCGCCGTGCCCATCACGGATCTGAAGGTCGTCAATGGCGACCTGGCCGTCGCGACGCAGGGCCGGTCGTTCTGGGTCCTCGACGACGTGTCCGCACTGCGGCAGATGCAGGACGCGATCACGAACGCGCGTGCGCACCTGTTCACGCCGCGTGCCGCTGTGCGCATGCGCATCCCGCGTACGGGCGGCGACCCGGATGCGCCGCAATATCCGTCGTCCATGGCGGCGATCAACTATTGGATCGGCCAGGACGCTGCGTCCGTCCGCCTCGAGATCCTCGATGCCAGCGGCGCCGTGGTCAGCAGCGCGCAGAGCCGTCCGGCCGGTGCCGCGCCGGAGCGTCCGGAGCAGGGCATGCGTGGCCCGCCGTTCGGCGGTCCGCCGGCCTCGCGCCTGGAGACGTCGCCCGGGCTGCACCGTTACTGGTGGGACCTGCGCGCGGATGCGGCGGGGGGGCGAGGCGGGCCGACGCTGCCGCCGGGCCGGTACACGGCCCGGCTGAGTGTGGGCGAATGGAGCGCGACGCAGCCGATCGAGATCGTCATGGATCCGCGGGTCGCGGCCGATGGCGTCACCGTCGCTGACCTGGTCGAGCAGTACGAGTTCAACAAGAAGGTGGTCGCGCTGCAGGCCGATGCGCGCGCGCTGTTGCAGCGCGTACAGCAGGCGAGGCAGGGCGCACAGGGCCAGCGGGCCCAGCGGCTCGATGCGATCCTCGCTTCCCTGACACAGAACCGCGACCACGCGTACCCGCAGCCCATGTTGGTCGAGCAGATCGGCTACCTGCTCAACATGACCAGCTCCGCGGACCAGAAGATCGGACGCGATGCCGTCACGCGGCTCGAACAGCTGCAGCGCTGGCTCCAGACGCAGCGGCAGGCGTTCGAACAGAATTCCGGCTGAAGTCCACTCGCCGGCGTGTCCGGGCGAAGGAGGTTTTCTTCGTCCTTCGCCCGGACATCGATCGCGCACCCAGCGTCAGAAGCTCGATGAACGATCCCCACGACCTGCAACGGTTCGTCGACGCCCAGGATCACGTGTACGCCCAGGTTCGTGCAGAGCTGCAGGACGGTTGCAAGCGCAGCCACTGGATGTGGTTCGTGTTTCCGCAGATCGACGGGCTCGGGGTCAGCTCGATGGCGAAGCGCTACGCCATTCGTTCGCTGGATGAAGCCATCGCGTATATGCGCCACCCGGTACTGGGCCCCCGCCTGGTCGAGTGCACGCGGCTCGTCAACGCCGTTACCGGTATCGGCATCCGTGACATCTTCGGCTATCCGGACTACCTGAAGTTCTGCTCTTGCATGACCCTGTTCGCGCGGGCCGCACCGGAGGAGTCAGCTTGTGCGGCCGCCCTGGAGAAGTACTTCGAAGGCGAGGCGGATGAGGCGACGCTGGACCGATTGTAGTCGGTGATCTACTCGCCTTGCCCCACGAGCGCGCGGGCCGGCGCGATGCGGGCGGCACGCGAAGCCGCGCCGTAACACGCCGCTGTACACGCCAGCGTGAGCAGGCCAGCGGCCGCGAGCAGCGAAACTGGATCGAGCGGCACGACTCCGAACACGAGTGAGCGCAGGGCCAGCCCGAGCGGGACGACGAGCGCGAAGCCGATCGAGAGTCCTGCCACGAGCGGAACCATTCCCGTACGCATGACTTCTCCGAGGATACGGCGGCTCGTCGCACCGAGCGCCATGCGCACGCCGATCTCGACGGTGCGTCGCGTGACCGCGTACGCGAGGGCGGCGTAAAGGCCGACGACGGCGAGGACGAGGGCGAGCGTCGCGAAGCCGACCAGCACGGCCGAGGCGCCCCGTGCCGCGCGCATCGACTCTGCCACGATCGCTTTCATGGGCCGAGCATCGTGCACGGCGATGCCGGGATCCGTGCTCGCGACCTGCGTGCGAATCCGATCCGTGAGTGCCGCCAGGTCGCCGCCCGCTCGCACGACCGCCGAGATCCGCCGAGAGGCCTCGTGGCGGTACGGGACGTAGATCGTCTCGCGCCCGGGTGCGGCCAGCGATTCGAAGCGTACGTTCTCGACGACGCCCACGACCGTTGCGACCAGCTCTTCACCATCGATCGGCACGCGCAGCGTGCGTCCCACGGCATCGCCGGACGGTGCGAGTCGGGTTGCGAGTCGCGAGTCGACAATGACGACGCGCCGGTCCTGCCGATCATCCTCGGCGCGGAAGAAACGGCCTGCCAGAAGGCGCGTGCCGAGGGCATCGAACGTGCCCGTCGTCACGACGCGGTAGTTGGCGCGCGCGGGAGTCGCAGGTGCATCCACGGGAGACCAAGGCTGCCTGAAAGCGGGATCCGCGAGCGGCAGACCGCCCACGAATCCGACCGCCTCCACGCCGGCGATCGCGCCAATCCGCTCTTCCAACGATCGCACCAGCGCGGCCCGATCGGCCGGGCCGCGGTAGCGATCGGGGAACGCAATGCCGATCCGGAACGTCAGCACATCCGTGGCACGGAACCCCAGGTCCTGCCGAGCCAGCGAGGCGGCCGTCCGCACCATGACACCGGCGCCCGCGAGAAGCGCGAAGGACAGCGCCACTTGCAGAGCGACCAGACCGTCGCGCAGACGACGCGCGCTCCGGTTCCAGGACGCGCCGCCCCGCATCGTCAGAGCGCCCGTCGCCGCGCGCAGCGATGGATCGACCAGCACGATCGCCGACGTCAATGCGATTACGACCGCGGCCGCGAGAACACAAAAAAGGATGAGCAGCGGGTCGACACGGAGTCGGGACCCCGGCGCCAATGCGGCGACGTAGGCCGACAACGGGCTCAACATCCACAACGCCACGCCGAGCCCCGCCACGAGCCCGGCGATCACCAGCAGCCCGTTCTCCGTGGCGACCTGCCGGAGCAACCTGCCGCGTGCAGCGCCGAGTGCGGCTCGCACCGCCATCTCGCGCGATCGCGCCGTCGCTCGCGTCAAGAGCAGGCCACTCGCGTTCACGATTGCGAGAAACAGGACCAGCAGCACGGCCACGAACACCGCACGAAGCAGCGTGCCAGCGCGCGCCACGGCATCCGCCTGTAGCGGACGCAACGAAAACGAGATCCCGGCGTCCGCGTACGCCGGCACCTCGCGCTGCAACCGATCCGACACCGCAGCGAGCTCCGCTCGCGCACCCGCGGCCGTGGCCAGCGCACGCAGACGCGCGACGACGACGCCGGTATCATCCGCGTCCTGGTCCACGACGCGATCCGGCCGCCGCAACGACGCCAGCGAGCCCCGGATCGGCTCCCATACGTCGATCCCCACCGAGATGTCCAGCTCCGGCGGGAGCAGCAGCCGATACGACGCGGGCAGCACGCCGATGACGATGCCCTCGCGGCCATTCAAGATGAGAGGTCGGCCGATGACCGCCGGATCCGCGCCGAGCTGCGTGCGGAAGAACGCGTCGTCCAGGAGCCAGACGGTGGGCGCCGTTTCGAGGCCATCCGTCACGTCGAAGGCGCGCCCCAGTGCCGCCGGAACGCCCAACACAGAGAACCAGTTCGAACTCGCTCGCGCCAGCCGCAACGGCAAGGCCGGCGATGCCGCTCGCGGCAGCGAAGCATCCGTGACGCCGGCGAGAAACCCGACGGCTTCGAACGACCCGACTCCCGTCTCCACCCGGGCAGCGTCCGGGCCGGGCACACGCAGTCGCTCTCGTTCACCCGCCGCCGTCTGCCACACGAACACCAGCCGCTCCGGCTGACTGTACGCAGGCGCGCGTAACAGCACCGCCGAGATGGATGCGAACACGACCGCGCTCGCACCCAGGCCCAGCGCCAGCGTCGCGACGACCGCCACGGAAAGGCCCGGCCGTTTCACGAACCCGCGCAGCCCCACGCGCACATCGAACACCGCATCATCGAGCCACAAGACGCCCCGCACACGACGAACCTCCGTCTTCGTCGCGTCCATCGCGCCGAACCGCAGCTTCGCCTGGCGGCGCGCCTCCGCCGGTGCCACTCCCTGCGACAGCAGCCACGCCGTTTCGCGCTCGATGTGGTCGCGCAGCTCCTCGTCGATCTCGCGCTCGAGGTCGTCTCGCGCGAACAGCGCGCGGAGCCTGCGGATCCAGCGTCGCACGGCACCTCCGGGTTCGTGTTGTCGAATGTCTACAACATGGCCGCGGGCCAGGCAAGGGCGACGGTTTCGGTACGAACGACGAGCCCAGCCATCGCACCTGACGGGGGGCCCATGGCGGCGGTGTGGTCGTTCGTCCCGCGAGTGTAGCGTGGTTCACGGCGGGGCGATGTATTCCAGATGAATCTATCTGAGGCCCAAGGTCGCAGGCTCACAGTTGCGAGGAGAAGGGATGATGCAGACCAGGGGGAGACGCGGGAGTCGAGCCGGGACGGGACCCGTGGTCGCCACCGTCATGCTGCTGATGGTGGCGGCGCCGTTGTCGGCGCAAAGCGAATCTGAGCTGCGAGTGATCGCGGGTCATCGTGCGGCGGACGTAGCCGCGAAGGCGGACCGCGATTCGTTGCTGGCCGCGTACCCGGCCGTGCTCGATTTCCTCGCGCCCGGCGCGATGCCGTTCGGCGAGCTGAATCCCGCGGCGCCGCCGGAGACGAAGCAGTGGGGCCGGCTGGCGGGCGTCTGGTATGTCGAGAACCGGGCGTACGTGAACGGCCAGTGGTTCTGCTGCTGGAACGCAGTCTGGGCGTGGCGCTACATCCTGGACGGGTTCGCGGTGCAGGATTTCTGGTACCAGCAGACGGCGGATCTGCCGCCGACGGTGACCGTGCAGCGGCCGAGCACGCTGACGCAGCTACGCGTGTATCGGGCGGACGCGAAGGAATGGTTCATCGGATTCGTGACGAGCGGCGGCAAGGAGTCGCCGGCGGGCGTATGGGGCACGTTCCGCTCGTACGCGGATGGACCGGATCGCATGATCATGGAGCCGCCGCCGCCCGCCGAAGCGACGGCCCCGCGCCGACGCATCGTCTTCTCGGAATTCAGCGATGATCGGTTTTTCTGGGCGTCCGAGCAGTCGACGGACGGCGGTAACACGTGGGCGGCGACGTTTACGATCGAGGCGCGGCGAATCAGATGACGGAAGGGAATCGGGAGAGGGAGAGGGAATAGGGAGAGGGAGAGGGTTGAGGGGAGAGGGTGCAGGGGGCGGTCTCACTCCGTTTCCAGGCGGCGACGTTTGGAGAGGGTGGGTGCGATCAATGCGATCGCGGCGATGACCCAGAGTGCGATGGCGAGCGGGCTGGAGAACAGCACGCTCCAGTCTCCGTCCGACAGAGCGAGCGATCTGCGCAGGTTCTTTTCCATGAGCGGGCCGAGCACGAGGCCGAGGATGACGGGCGCGAGGGGGAACCCGGTCTTGCGCATCGCATAGCCGACCACGCCGAAGCCGCTCGCGAGGAGCAGATCGAAGGCGCTGTTGTTGACGGTGTAGACGGCGAGAAATCCGATGGCGGCGACGGCGGGCAACAGGAACCAGCGTGGCACGCGCAGGATGCGCACGAAGAGGCCGACGAGCGGCAGGTTGAGCAGCAGCAGGATCGCGTTGCCGATGAACATCGACGCGGCCAGGCCCCAGAAGATCTCGGGCCGACGGTCGAGCAGCAGTGGGCCGGGCGTCACGTTCATGGCGAGGAGCGCGGCGAGCATGACGGCGGTGGTGCCGCTGCCCGGGACGCCGAGCGTGAGCAGCGGGATCATGGCGCCGGACACGGCGGCGTTGTTGGCGGCCTCCGGCGCCGCGACGCCGCGGATGTCCCCCTTCCCGAAGTTGTCGTCCTTGTCGACGATTCGTTTCTCGGTCGTGTAGGCGACGAAGCTGGCGATGGTGCCGCCGGCGCCGGGCAGCACGCCGACGAGGAACCCGATGACACTGCCGCGCAGCATGGTCCACGCGCTCGCCGCCATTTCCTTCGCGCTGATCATGACGCGGCCGACGGCGGACGCGCGGAACCGGTCCGGGTCGGTGTCTTCGAGCAGCAACAACACTTCCGACAGCGCGAAGAAGCCGATGGTCACGACGACGAAGTCGAGGCCGTCGAGCAGGCGGACTTCACCGAACGTGAAGCGCGGCACGCCGCTGTTGGGGTCGAGGCCCACGGTCGCGAGCATCAGGCCGAAGACGGTGGCGACGAGGGCCTTGGCGAGACTCTGTCCGGCGAGGCTGGACAACGTGGAAAAGGCGAAGACCATGAGTGCGAAGTACTCCGCCGGCCCGAAGCGGAGCGCGAAGCGCGCCAGCGCCGGCGCCATGAGCACGAGTCCGATGATCGAGACGGTGCCGCCCGCGAACGACGCGATGGCCGACATGGCGAGCGCGGGACCCGCGCGCCCCTTTCGCGTCATGGCATAGCCGTCCAGCGCGGTGACGACGGCAGACGCGGTTCCCGGCACATTCAACAGCACCGTGCTGATCGAGTTGCCGTACTGCGAGCCGTAGTAGATCCCGGCGAACAGGATGATGGCGGATGCGGCCGGCAGATCGGCAGCGAGGGTGACGGGGATCAGGATCGCAATGCCGTTGATCGGACCGATGCCGGGGAGCAGGCCGACGATCGTGCCGAGGAACGTGCCGCCGAGCGCGAGGAGCAGGTTCAGCGGCTGCAGCGCGACGGCGAAGCCATCACCGAGCAGGCGAATCGCATCCATGCCTCAGCCGCCCAGGAACGGGAACAGGCGGCCGATCGGGAGCGGCACGTCGAGCGCGAAGACGAAGACGTAATACAGCGCGCCGGCGAAGAGCGCACCCGACGCGCCGGCGCGCAACGCCGGGCCATCCGCCAGTTTCGCAAGGGCCGCCGTGAGCAGCGCGGTCGCCAGCACGAAACCGGTCCAGGGCAGCAGTACGGCGAACCCCGTGAACGCGGCGATGCCGAGCGGCATCGTGCGGCGAGTCTGCGCCCCGGTGGCTTCCGGGCTCTCGCTCGCGGCGGCACGCGGACGCAGGACCATCCACGTGCCAAGCAAGGCGAGCAGCGCAGCGAGCAGCCACGGCGCGGCACGTGGCCCGAGCGGGTCGGCGACGAACGTGACGACGTAGCCGCGCGCGAGCAGCGCGTAGACCGCCGCAGCCGCGATCAGGATCGCGCCCGTCACGCGGTCGGCCGCGCGGCCGTCCACACGCGGACTCACTGAACGAGACCCAACGTTTCGGACAGCTGGCGGAAGGTGCCGACCTGCGCATCGACGAATGTGCCGAACTCCGTGCCGGCGAGCAGGAACGGCCCGAGCCCGTTGCGGCGTCGAACGTCGACCCACTCCGGGGATGCCTCGACGCGCCGCATGGCATCGGCCCAGCGTTCGGCGGCGGCGTCACTCACACCCGGTGGCAGGTAGAATCCGCGCCAGACCACCCAGTCCACGTCGAAGCCCTGCTCGCGCGCCGTCGGCACATCGGCCAGCAACCCGGTGAGCCGTTCGGGCGCGAACGCGGCCAGCACGCGGATGCCGCCCGCCTCGAAATGGCCGAGCGTCTCCGAGCCATCGCCAGAGAACACCTGGATGAAGCCGCCCAGCATCGCCGTCATGGCCTCGCCGCCGCCGTCGAACGGCACGTATCGGATCGAGCGCGGATCGATGCCGGCCACCTGCGCCAGCACGAGCACCTTGATGTGATCCTGGCCGCCGACCGCGCTGCCGCCGCCGACGACGATCCGCCGCGGATCCGCGCGCCAGGCTTCGACCAGGTCGCGGAGCCCCTGCCACGGCGCGTCCGCCCGCACGGCCAGCGTGCCGAAGTCCGCGCCCAACGCAGCGAGCCAGCGCACCTGATCGTGCGAGAGATCCCCGTATTGTTCCTGCGCGAGGCGAAGCGTGGTCGCGGGGCTCGCGGCGATGAGCACGTTCGCGTCGGCCCGGCGCCGCGCGATCGCGTGTGCGAACGCGATGCCACCTCCCGCACCGGGCAGATTGGTCACGCGCATCGGCCGCTCGATGAGTCGTTGCTCGTAGAGCAGGCGTGCAACGGCCCGGCAGGTCAGGTCCCAGCCGCCGCCGGGTGCCGCTGGCGCGATGCACTCGTACGACGTTCGGTCACCCGGCGGCAGACAGCTTCCCACCAGGAGCAGAGGGACGACGGCGAGGGATCGGCGTCGCCTCGCCGCGGCGCGACGCCAAGGCCGAAACGTCGATGACAGGAACGACGAGGTATGCCGATCTCGCATCAAGTCAAACCGGTCGTGATTCCAATCGTGACGGCGACGATTCCGAGGCCGAAGAGCAGGGCCCAGATCGGCGCGGCGAAGCGCAGCCAGCGATCGTAACGTACGCCGGCCGCAGCGAGAATCGCCATGAGCGCGCCATTGGTGGGAGTGAGAAGCTCACATAGGCCCGCACCGTATTGGTACGCGAGCACCGTGACCTGGCGAGACAGTCCGATCAGGTCGGAGAGTGGCGTCAGGATCGGGATGGTCAGCACGGCCTGGCCACTCACGCTGGGCACGGCCACGTGCACGAGCGTCTGCACACCCATCATCGCGATGGCGGACAGCTGGAGCGGCAGCTCAGCCGTGGGAATGAAGAGGCCGTGCACGAGCGTGTCCACGATGCGGCCGTCCGCGAGCACGACGTAGATGGCGCGCGCGAAGCCGATGAGCACGGCCGCGTATGCCATCTCGCGAAAGCCTTCGACGAACGCCTCGGCCGTGCCGTGAACGCCGAGTTGGCCGACCAGCCCCGCCGCGATGCCCATGACGAGGAACACCGCCGACATCTCGTTGAAGCCCCAGCCCAGTCGCAACAGGCCGAAGGTGAAGATCGCGAATGCCGCGAGCACTAGCACGAGCACGATGCCGGTGCGGTTGCCGCCGCTCGCGCCAGCAAGCTCGCCGAGCGCCGGTTGCTCCGCCGCGGGCGTTTCGCGGTGGCGTCGCGCGTAGCGCACCGTCATGCTGATCC
>JBFJPA010000124.1:0-10506 GCA_041617355.1 Longimicrobiales bacterium | reverse complement strand
GCCGCCGCGTCCGCGTCCGACGCCTCGCCGTTCAGCCGGTGCGCCGAGCCCGCCTCGACCCGATCGAGCAGCGCCTCGCGCACCATGCGATAGTTGCTGTCGGCGTGATCGGGTGGGACGCGCCGTTCGTCGCCGAAGTAGATGTGTACCGCCGGCCAAGGGACGGCTCGGGCCGCGAGCCGCTCGTACACGGGTCGCGGCGTAGACCCGCCCGCGACGGCCAGCGTACACCGGCCACGTTCGGCGACAATGGCACGAACGCGCTGCGCGATCCAATCGGCGGCGGCGTCCGCGAAGTGATCGGCCGGCACGACGATCAGCGTGGACGGTTGCACGGCTCAACCTCTCCCTCGGTCGCATTGGAACGGTTCGTGGGATTCCGGTGTTGATGCACAGGACCCTTGTTGCGAAGTCGGACCGACGTCAGGCCGACCACCCCGCAGACCCGCCGAAGGGTCGGGCATCTCTCCACGGGCTTCCCGGCATCACCCTACGGACCACGGGACGACCGGTCGATACCCTGAACAGGGACCGGCCGTCCGCTCGTGCGCCGAGCGAAGCATGGCTTTGATGGGAGGAGGAGGAGATGGACCGGCCACAGACTCGCCGCCGCTGGATACCCGGACGGCAGACCCTGAACGAGCGCAGCTTGGAACAAGACGATCTCGACGAGCGCGATGCCGTCGACGAGTCGACCAAGCGGTCCGAGGGTGTCGCCTTCGATGTCCACTACGGCTGGCTGGACTTGCGCACATCGCTCACGGAGGACGACAGGCGCGCCTGACCGCTGCACAGGCTCAGACGTGGTCCGTCACGACGAGGACCGGGCAACCGGCTCCGCGCACGACAGTTCGCGCCACGCTCCCCAGCAACATCCGACCCATCGCGCCAGCGCCGCGCGAACCCATCACGATGATCGGATCCTCGAGACGCGCGGCGACGGCGAGGATCTCGTGACCCGGCGCACCAAAGGTAATGTGCAGGCTGACCTGGTCCGGGTCGAATCCCGCTTGCTTCGCCCGATCCGATAGCCACTCCCGCGTTTCGCGGATCAGCTCTTCCTCGAACTCGGCGGCTGCCTTGTCGGTCGAGATCAGGCCCACGCGTCCGGCGATACCGGGCGCCAGTACGTGCACCAGCACCACGTGGGCGCTGGTCTGGGCTGCCCGCTCGCGCGCAACCGCCAGCACCCGGTCCGACATATCCGACCCGTCCACAGGCACCACCAGCGAGTCCGGCACGCCCTCCGGCGGCAGCGGCACGATCAGCAGGGGGATCGGCGAGATGTGCAGCAGGTTCTCCGCAGTGCTGCCGAGCACGCCCAGAAGCCCCCGCCGTTTGCCGTGCTCGCCGACCACGATCAGAGATGCATTCGCCTCTTTCGCCGCGGTCGCCAGCACCCCGGCCGGGCGCCCGCTGCGGACCTCCGTGCGCGCTCCGGCACCGACCCGCTCCGCGATCTGGCGCAGGCGAGCTTCCGCGGCACGCTGTTCCGTCTCCTCGTTCGGCCCTTCATCACCGACCCGCCCCCGGAGAAAATCCGGTGGCGACGGCAGGTCGAGCGCGTAGACCAGCGTCAGTTCGGCGTTCGGCGCAAAATGGTCCGCCACCCAGCGCGCGATCGCGGTCGTCGCCGCGCCCAGGTCGACACCCACCAGGATTTTCGAAAAGGTCACGCCGTGTGCTCCGGTTCCGGTTCCGCGGCGACCGCGCGTAGCACATCAAGGGTTGTGACGATGCCCACGAGCTTGCTGTCCTCGACCACGACCGCGCGGTGGATCCGGTTGCGAAGCAACAGACGAGCCAGTTCGGTCAGCGACGTAGCCGGTGTGACGGTGTACGGCGCTGGCGTCATCAGGTCCCGCACGGTGAAGGCGTCCAGGTCAGGGCCGTGCTCCGAGGCCAGATCAACGTACCGCGGTGGCGGCTCCTCGGCGAGGAAGTACGACCACGACGCGGTCTCGTTCTCGGTGTCCTCCGGCTCGTACTCGTCCGCCTCCCAGATTTCGCCCTCGCCGCCGTCCTCGGCGGCCAGTCGCACCAGGTCCGAGGCCGACACGACGCCGACGACGTCTCCTGTCGGGCCCTTCACCGGGACGCCGCTGACGCCCTCGTCCTCGAGTAACCTCGCCAACTCCCGAGCGGTCGTGTCCGGCGTGACCGTGATCACGTCCGCCTGCATGATATCCGATACCATTCTCATCATGGCGTGGCTCCTGTTGGCGCCTCGGCTCTACGATCTGCGTCAAGGTAGTCCTCGACTCCCGACCGAAGTGTCCGGGCCGTGCGCCAATCCTGACGGCATCCTCCCGACGCGGCCACGAAAGACTGTCGGGGAATTTCGGACCGGCCCTGCACGCGGCGGACGTGGCCGCCACGCGTTCAATCGAGCGCGATCGTCTCCAGATATTCGGGGATGTGCACCGACCAGCCGAGGCGCTCTTCAATGCGGCGGCGCAGCGCGTCCGCGGCCGACGGCTCGCCGTGGTTCAGGAAAGTGCGGTGCGGCGGCGCCGCCAGACCCTCCAGCCAGCTGAGAATCTCGACGTAATCGGCGTGCGCGGACAACCCGTCGAGGACCTCGACGTCCGCGTGCACGGGGACGTACGCGCCGTGGATCTTGATGCTCTCCGCGCCGGCCACCATCGAGGCTCCCCGAGTGCCGGCCGCCTGGAATCCGGAAAACAGAATGGTCGTGCGATGATCGGGCGCGAACGCTTTCAAGTGGTGCAGCACGCGGCCGCCCGTGGCCATGCCACTCGCGGAAACGACGATCATGGGACCGCGTCGCGCGTCGATGGCCTTGGAGTCCTCAACACTGTTCGTCATGGTCACGCGGCGACGCATGCGCTCCAGGTCGTCGTCCGTCAGATCGTGTTCGGCGCGATGTCTGCGCAGCAGGGACGTCACGTCGCGCGCCATGGGGCTGTCGACGAAGACGGGGATGGGCGGAATCCGGCCGTTGTCGATGAGACGGGCAATGAGATGGATGAGGGCCTGCGTGCGGCCGACGGCGAAGGCCGGGATCAGGACGACGCCGCCACGCGCGGCCGTCGTCGAGATAATGCGCTCGAGGGCATCGGCAGGATCCTCGTCGGAGTGCTTGCGATCGCCGTACGTGGACTCGAGGACCAGCGCGTCGGCCGGCGGCGGCGTGGCCGGCGCGCGGACGACCGGTGCGTCCGGCCGGCCGAGGTCTCCGCTGAACAACACGGACCGTCCGGTTGCCGACTCGAGCCGGATCCAGGCCGCGCCGAGGATGTGGCCCGCACGGCCGAACCGCCCGCTGATGCGGCCCGGCAGCGCGAGCGTCTCATCGACCGCAACCACCTCCAGCTGCCGCAGGGCTCGATCGGCGTCCTCGCGGGTGTAGAGGGGCAGCGCCGGCTTGTGCTTCGAAAACCCGTACTTGTTCGCGTAACGAGCCTCCTCTTCCTGCAGCCACGCCGCATCCGGCAACAGGATCTCACAGAGGTCGCGCGTCGGCGCCGTGCACAGCACGGGCCCCGTGAACCCATCGCGCACGAGCGCGGGAAGGAACCCGGAATGGTCGATGTGCGCGTGTGTGAGCAGCACGGCATCGAGGTCGGCAGGCGGCACCGGGAATGGTGCCCAGTTGCGCTGCCGCAATTGCTTCAGGCCCTGGAACAGACCGCAGTCCACCAGCAGCCGCGCGCCATCCGACTCGACGAGCGTGCGCGAGCCGGTCACGGTTCCCGTCGCACCGAGGAATTTCAGCTTCATGACCAATCGTCGTTCGAGTTGAGCGTGCGGGTCTGACGTCGGTCGTCAACACGCGAAGGAGCGGCTTGCGTTCGCGGATCTGGCTCCGCACGTTCGCCGCCGTATCGATTTCCGGCACCGAGGATGACGCGATGCGTGCCATGATTCTGGACGGACCGGGTCGTGCGCTCCGGCTCGGCGAGCGGGACTTGCCGGAGCCGGGACCGGGCCAGCTGCGCCTGCGCGTCCGAGCGTGCGGCATCTGTCGAACCGACCTGCACATCGTCGATGGCGAGCTCGCCGAGCCCGCGCTGCCCCTCATCCCGGGCCACCAGATCGTGGGCATCGTGGACGCTGCCGGACCCGGCAGCTCGTTCGCACCGGGCGACCGCATCGGCGTGCCCTGGCTCGGCTGGACGTGTGGAACGTGCTCCTTCTGCACGAGCGGCATGGAGAACCTGTGCGAGAGCGCGCGCTTCACGGGTTACCACATCGACGGCGGCTTCGCCGAGTACACCATCGCGGATACCCGGTACTGCTTCGCGATTCCCGATGGCTATCCCGACTTGCAGGCCGCGCCATTGCTGTGCGCCGGGTTGATCGGGTTTCGCGCGCTGCGCATGACCGCCCAAGCGCGGCGCGTCGGCATCTATGGATTCGGTTCCGCGGCGCACATCGTGACGCAAGTCGCGATGCACGAGGGACGCGACATCTTCGCCTTCACGCGAGCCGGCGATGCCGCGGGCCAGCAGTTCGCCCGCAAGCTCGGCGCGGTCTGGGCAGGCGACTCCGCGCTGCCGCCGCCGGAGCCGCTCGACGCCGCCATCCTCTTCGCTCCCGTCGGCGCACTCGTCCCAGCCGCGCTGGCGGCAGTCCGCACGGGCGGGACCGTCGTGTGTGCCGGCATCCACATGTCCGACATCCCCTCGTTCCCGTATTCGCTGCTCTGGGGCGAGCGGGTCGTGCGCTCCGTCGCGAATCTGACGCGACGCGATGGCGAAGAGTTCCTCGCGCTGGCTCCACGTGTACCGATTCAAACCGAGGTCATGACGTTCGCGCTGGCCGACGCGAACGCGGCGCTTGCGGCGCTTCGCGCAGGCGCGGCTCATGGCTCGATCGTGTTACGCGTGGCGGCTGACGCTTGACGCCGTCGCGGCCGTTGCTTCCAGACCTGTCCGAGAATCGCGGGCAGGCTCGACAGACCGATGATCAACGCCCAGTCCTGCAAGGTCGGCGGTGCCACCGCCAGCAGCCGCGCCAATGGCGCATAGCCCACGGTCAACAGCTGCAGCAGTACGACGAGCACAACGGCTCCGAGCGCCCACCGATTCGACACGATGCGATGGCCCAGGACAGCGGCCCGACTGCGTGCCGTACCGAGGTGGAAGAGCTGGCCGAAGGCGAGCGTCATGAAGCAGATGGTTTGCGCGCGCGTCAGATCTCCGTCCAACGTGATCCCGAAGCCGACCAGTGTGACAGCCGCGAGGATGGCGCCCCACACGCCGATCAGCCGCAGCATTGAGGCTGACAGGATGTGCTGCTCGGGATCGCGGGGCGGCCGCTTCATCACGTCCGGCTCGCCCGGCTCCATGGCAAGCGAGAGTGCCGGAAACGTGTCGGTCACCAGGTTCAACCAGAGGATCTGCAAGGGTTGTAGCGGAAGCGGTAGCCCGGCGACGCCCGCACCGAGCAGGACGATCACCTCCGCCAGATTGCAGCTGAACAGGTAGAAGACGAACTTGCGGATGTTGTCATAGATGACGCGGCCTTCTTCGATGGCCGCACCGATCGTCGGGAACCGGTCGTCCTGCAAAACGACGTCGGCGGCTTGTCGCGCAACGTCCGTGCCGCGCTCGCCCATGGCGACACCGACATCGGCCTTGCGCAAAGCGGCCGCATCGTTCACTCCATCGCCGAGCATGGCGACGATGTCGCCTCTCGCGCGATACGCCGACACGAGCCGGAGTTTGGTCTCCGGACTGACGCGGCTGAAGGCAGCGACGCGGGCCACGCGGTCGGCCAGCCGGTCGTCGGGTATCGACGCGAGCTCGCTGCCATCCATCGTCTCTTCCCCGACGGCCAGAAGGCCGAGGTCGCGACCGATCGCCTCTGCCGTGCGCTGCTGATCGCCCGTCAGCATGATCGTACGGATGCCGGCGTCTCGGAAACGGGCGATGGTCTGCTTCACGCCCTCGGCGGGCGGATCGATCATTCCCGCAAAGCCCAGAAAGACGAGTTCCCGCAACGCCGCGTCGGTCGGTGCGGCGACGCGGCCCTCGGCGAGTGCGAGCACCCGCAGGCCCTTCGCGGCCAGCTCATCGTTCATGGCCAACAGTCGAGCGCGGGCTGCGTCGTCCAGCACCGGCTCCGACCCGTTCGATTCGGCCAACCGATCACAGCGCCCGAGAATCGCGACGGGAGCTCCCTTGGTGCGCGCGAGCCAGCCGGCCTCGCCCGCCTCGAACACGGCCATCAACTGCCGCTCCGAGGCGAACGGCAACTCATCGGATCGGGCGGCAGCGTCCGGCTCGATGCCCGCCTTGCGTGCCACGACGAGGAATGCGCCGTCCGTCGGATCACCCACGACGCGCCAGTCGCCGTCGTCCTCTTCCAATGTGGCGTCATTCGCCATCGCGCCGACGACGAGCAGACGCACGAGCGCCGCGTGGGCCTGCGGATCGATCGTGTCGCCGTCGCACTGAAACGTGCCTTCGGGAACGACACCCGCGCCGGTCACCTGGTACGATGCGGAGACCGTTCGGATCTCGGTGATCGTCTGCTGTCCGGTCGTAAGCGTGCCCGTCTTGTCCGTACAGATGACGGTCGCCGCGCCGAGCGATTCCACGGCGGGCAACCGACGGGTCAGGGCTCGGCGGCGCGCCATGCGATGAATGCCGACGGCGAGGGCGATGGTGATCGTCGCGGGAAGTCCTTCGGGCACGGCGGCAATGGCGAGGGCCAGGCCCGTCTTCAGCATCGTGGCCCACGCCTCGCCGCGCAGCACACCCATCAGCGTCACGATCGCGCCGGCCCCGAGCGCCACCGCGATGAGCCTCTTGCCGAGCGAGCCGAGGCGCCGTTCCAAGGGCGTTCGTTCGTCTTTGATGCCTTCGACGAGCCCGCCGATGCGGCCGATCTCGCTGCTCATCCCGGTCGCGACGACGACCGCCCGCGCTCGCCCCGCCACCAACACGGTCCCCTTGTACAGCATGGTCGTGCGCGCGTGCAGTGGCGTATCCGCGGCGAGCCGGTCGGTGGCGGCCTTTTCGACGGGAAGCGACTCGCCCGTCAGCGCGGCCTCGTCCGTGCGGGCCTCGGCTGCCTCGACTAGGCGAGCATCCGCGGGCACCAGGTCGCCAGCCTCGAGCAGAACGACATCGCCCGGCACCAACACGCGCGCATCGACATCGGAGACACGGCCGTCCCGGACCGCACGGGCGCGCGGCGCCTCGAACTCGAGCAACGCGTCGAGTGCGCTGCGGGCACGCAGTTCCGTGGCGAATCCGATGAAGATGTTGATGGCCAGGACAGCGCCGATGGCGACCGCCTCGGGCCATTCCCCCACGACGGCCGCGACCGCGGTGGCGGCCAGCAGGAGCAGAACGACGACACTGGTGAGTTGATCGAGGAGAATCCGCAGCGCCGAACGCGAGCGGATGACGCGCAACGCATTCGGACCGTACCGCGCGAGCCTCGCCTCGGCCTCGGCGGCCGAGAGTCCGTCGATTCGGGTGTCGAGCGCGGCCAGCACCGCATCGGCGGGCCGCTCGTGAGCGCCCGACCCGGCTTCAGGCGCTGGCACCGGCCGGGTCGGCAAGGCTCAGTCCGCGTTCGGCGGGCGCTGCACGAGGAAGGGCAGACTCGAGCTACGGACCAGTTTGTCGGCCACACTGCCGAATGCGAGCCGCTTCCAGCCGCTTCGGCCGTGTGTTGCCATGGCAATCACGTCCGCGTCCGTTTCCTTGGCCACCTCGAGCAGGGCCTGAACCGCCTCGCCGCTCACGATCTTCTCTTCGACGACAAGGCCGTCGCCGCGCAGCCTCTGGGCGATCCGGCCGAGATACGCCGTTGCCTCGCTACGCAGCCGCGCGTCGGCCGCGGCGTCGTATTCGACGGCGGGAACGAGAATCGCCTCGCCGAGCCGGAAAACGGGCTCGATGACGTGGACGAGGGTGAGCGTCGCCCCCAGGAACTTGCCCAGGACGCCCGCAGGTGCGACGATGGCTTCGGAGTGGCTGGAGCCATCGAGCGGGATTACGATCTTGCGGATCCGCAACGTGGCGCCGGGTCGTCCGCCGCCCCGGCGGGGGCGCACGAGCAGGACAGGCGTTCTCGATTCGCGGATCACGCCAGCCGCCACGCTGCCCAGCCAGGCGCGCGATAGGCCGCGTCGGCCATGCGTGCTCATCACGATGATCGAGATGGCCTGCGTTCGCACGTACTCGCGCAGCGCCTCGGCCACCGGGCCATCGAGGAGGGCGAACGAGACGGATTCACCGATCTCTTCCGACGCCCTTTCGGCAATGCCGTCGAGGTAGGTCCGGGCGGCCCGTTCGGTTTCCGGTCCCCACCCGACGGTGAGTCCGGGCAGGCCCGTCAGTACATTCGTGCTCGTGCCCCGGACGTGAACGAGGTGGATACGCGCACCCGATCGTTTGGCAATCGCCATTGCGGCCGGCAGAGCGGCTTCTCCGAACGGCGACCCGTCCAGCGGAACCAGTACCGATGTGTACATTTCACCCCGTTTTCGTTCTGGGCCTGGGCCAGGATCGGAGTTTTGTGCGGGACCGTCTGTCGGGTGTTCGACTCCGCGGTGTAGTCCATGTCACTGCCCCGGGCAACGTGCCCGCGCAGTACAATACCAGTGTAGCATCCGGCGCAACGCCGGCGTCGTAATCCGGCTCGGCTCCGCGCATGTTGCGGGACCGATCCGGCCAACCGCCCCCACTGGAAGGAGGCCTCAATGGGTGGCAAACGTCCCGATCAATACCGTATTGATCCGCCTGCGACCGATCGCAAGTTCCACCCTCAGCAAGAACAAGCCGTGGAACAGGACCAGCGGTACAGTGAGGAGATGGAGAGCCGCACCCGCAAAGGCCAGCCAACCCCACCCAACGCACCGGAGCCGGAGGCCGAGCGCCGCCGCGAGCGAGCGAAATCGAAAGCCATTCGACGCGGCAAGAAAGAGACGGCCTGAGCACAACCGGCTGACCACCCCGCCCCTGTAGCTACGGAGGGTGCATGAAGGACATTATCGCCAGCATCGATCGTCTGTCCCGGTTCGAGCCGGACGGGCGACGTGTTCTCAGCGTCTATCTGGCGACCGATCCGTCTCGCGGGCCGGGCCGAAATCTGAAGGCCCAGCTCAACGACGTGTTTCAGCGGCTTCGTGAATCCGTCAACATGGAGCGTGACTCACTCGATGGTGAAATCGAACGTGTTCGCAGTTACGTGGACAACCTGCCGGAGCGGCCCCGCGGCATGGCCCTCTTCGCGAGCCGGGCTCTCGATCTTTACGACGTGCTCCCGCTGCCCGTGGCGCCGGAACCCGGGGCCCATTGGGCCCGGCGCATCAACCTGAGACCACTGCTCTCGCTGCTCGACGAATACGAGCCCACGCTGATTCTATTGGTGGACAAAGAACGGGCCCGCCTGTTCCGCTGGGTCCTCGATGCCGTCGATGAGATCGCGGGCTTCGAAGACGAGGTGCCCGGAAAACACGCGCAGGGCGGCGAGTCCCAGGCCAATTTCCAGCGGCACCACGAGGAGCACGTGCTGCAACATGTGCGTCGCTCGGTCGACTTGCTCACGCGGCGCGTCGATGCCGATCGCATCCGACGTGTCGCACTCGCCGGACCCGCCGAAGTGCTCGGGCACGTGCGCCGTCAACTGCCGCCCGCCATCGCAGCGAACGTCGTGGGCACGCTCGGCGTGCCTGTCGCCGCGCCGGTGGCCGACGTGCTGCAGGCCGTGCGTGACGTGCGCGAGCAATGGCAGCGTGATGCCGAGATCGAGCTCGTGTCGAACCTGGAGGAGCAGCGAGGCCGAGGCCGCGCCGTCATGGGCGTCTCCAACGTCGTCGATGCCGTGCGCGAGCATCGCGTCCGAACCCTCGTCTACTCGGTCGGCACAACCGTGCCCGGCGGCCGTTGCTTGGGCTGCGACTTGCTGTTCGCTGAGCCCGCTGTCAGCGAATGTCCCGCGTGCGGCTCCGCCGTACAATCGGTCGACGACATGCTCGACCTTCTCGCCTCACGCGTGCTCCGGGCGGGCGGCACGATCGACGAAGTGCGTGGCGAGGCCGCTGGCACGTTGCGGCAGTGGGACGGCATCGCGGCCGCGCTCCTGTACCCTTCGCCGACGGAATCGGCATCGGCCGTCAGCGGATGAATGCCATGGCGATTGGAAAACGATGATAGGCAGGGTGCCGGCCTCGAGAATCTCGGCGCGGGCCGTGGCAGCCTCGTCGTAGAGCGCCGGATGGCGAGGCTTCGGTTCACGGCCGCAATCAGGCCCGGGCCTCGCGCAAGAGTGAACCGTTCAGTGCGGCAACGGCGCTAGAACGGGCTCGAGGATCTCGTCGAGGACCGCATCGTCGGCGAGTCGCAGCTCGTAGCGAACGCGCGTGTGCGGAACCGGGATCCGTACGATGGATGCGAGATCGATCGGCGTGCCGACCGCGACCGCTTCGACGCCGTGTTGCGCCGCGGCCGCCAGGGTCCGCTCCAGCTCCCGGACCTGCGCCTCTCCGTAACCGAGGGCCGGCAAGACCGGTCCGAGGTG